>NZ_JAVHZY010000006.1:0-223446 GCF_031119655.1 Phocaeicola sp. GP0067 | reverse complement strand
CGCTGTTCCCTGCTGTTCGCACGGATGGACACATAGTCAAAGGACGACAACCAGCCCCTCCCGATAAATTCCGCAATACTCCATGAGGTAATCAGGGTATCAAACAAATCCGTGAATCCCTTGCGGTTCAGCCGACAGGGGGTAGCGGTCATACCCAATTTCCTCGCCTCCGGATAACTCTTCCAAAGCTCCCGATAAGTTTCTGCCAGGGCATGATGTGCCTCGTCAATAACAATCAAATCCGGCTGTCCGTTCACAATCTTCCGGTTTCGTGACAACCACTGGATGGACATCACCCTCACACTTCCGTCCTCCCTCCCCATTCCATAACGGGAAACCGTCTCCTCTATCTGCTCCACCAGTTCCCGACGATGCGCCACAATCCATACCCGGCTACCGGAACCACACAAGAACTCCCTCACTATGGCAGCCAGCAGGTGTGTCTTTCCCGTGCCTGTAGGCATCTGTACCATCACACTCCGGTGAAGCTCCCACTCTTCAAAGAGCCTGAGCTTCATCTCCTGCTGGTAGTCACGAAGACAATCGTTCTCGCAATACATTATACGGATGCCAGTCGCTACCGACAACAAAAACAAGGAAGGCCGCATACGTTATCGCATACAGCCTATATAAATTATAAATATTTTATCTTTACAAAGAGCTTATAATATCGTCTATTCTTCTATGATCCAATCACTCAAAATATGGTTTTCCGAGTCAAAGTTTAAACCTATCTTCATCACGAGAAGTCCGCAGAGAACAAAGCGTTCGGCCCACATACATTCCCCAAAAGTGATTGCACGCCATGTTCCATTTCACACGGGAGATGGCTTTTTACGTTTTTTTTAGATGCTAACAACAAACTACAGAATAACTATTCGCCCTTGAATACGATTAGCTTTTCCATATCTTGAATAAATTGAAATGTCTTGTCAATATAAGGTATGACCTCATCCTCTGTTGCATCATACAAATCATCATAATCGCCAGATTGCCGTAATTCAAATAAACGGGACAGCAAACGACCATAACTTTTATCTAAAAGACCTTTTACTACAAACTGAGTACCTATCAAGTGAATCATACCACTGTGAAAACAAGATGCAAGACCCTTATCCAACAATAATGCAGAAGCCATATGAAATGCCAAATAATAAAAGCGGTTACCTACCAGGTTCCAAAAGCCCAATTTCGCAACTTCTTTTGCCTCGTTCAAATTACCGTAAGACTTTTGTATCCGATAATTTATAATCGCTTTTTTCTCATCAACACTCAGCATAGTACAATCCCGTCTTGTTCCACATTTTTATAAAAGAGAGAAAAATTTCGTTCCAGCCAATCTTTTAAAGTATACATTATAGGATGAATCTCCACATCAATTTTCCAACCCAATTCAAATAAAGGATAAACATACTTATCGTGATCTGCTTCTTCTAATTTTTCTTTATCAAGAAGAATCAATATATCCGAATCCTCGCGGGCATCGTTACGAACCTGAGAACCCAAAAGTACCACTCTTGCACCTGTAGGCATAACCTGCGCTATGACTTCCTTAATTGCATATAATATTTCTTCTTTTTGCTTCATCATCACAAATAGCTTTTTGTAAATATAACAAAAATTTACCATTTATGCATAAGGAACAAAATTCAAACGGGAATTCCTAATAGAATAATTTATTTTATCATTTCAGATGAATCTTGAAATAAATGCCGCCGGAGAAGTATTTGCAACGGTTCAATTCTATTACAGCGTTGATGTAGTCTTTCCAAAAGCTGTATTCCATACCTACATTCATTTGATATTTCGGTCCATTGGGATTGAATGTCAAGTCCTCTTTCACATCTGTATAACCAGGAACAACCTCAGCCATTAAATTGACACCATTAACAGCTTTTCTTATCCATGAATCATCCTCTTTCAAATGGAAACAAAAGTTCACGCCCATAGCAGGATTATTCAGTTTATTGTCGAAACGATTGCTGTATATCCACGATATGTGCGCACCTAACGTACCTATATTATCAAAATTGACATGTTTGGTTATTGCCAGATAATAACGATTCCAAAAGCCATTACCATAGTCTTGATTCTGCTGATTGGATAGGGAACCACCATTCGCCGAATCACCTATCGCATCATTGGCACCTATCACCACTTGAGGCGTCCATGGTTTCCACCAACCTTCCTTCCACACCCGTAAGCGAAAATGAAAAGAACGGTCCTGATTGGTGAACTTGCCATACGTAGATGGCACCCAATAGCCGGAGTTATTGCCATAATCCGTAGGAACTGCCTTATGACCAGTACACAGATATCCGGCTTCCAGCCAAGGAAAAATAGTTATATTGATATAATAGTTCCATGTATCATACCACCAACGGGGTACTGTAGCATGATGATTCAGCCAGTTACCACCTACCATAAAAGTCTTGTCACGCTGCATGTCGGCAGTAGGAAGATTCATCAATCCCGTCGTGCCATAATTTATTTGAGCCGTTGCCCCCTGTACTATCCACAAAAACAAACCGGCAAGACAACATCTTCCTATTTTCATATTCCTCATTCTTCGAACTTATTTTTTAACCGATACCGCTTCCACTTCTTTTTCTCTTCATGTTTCATCATCATCAACATCAATTTTACGTCCATAAAGAGAAAGTAAGTGCTACCCACCATCAATGGCAGCCACCAACCATATTCCTGCCAGACAGGCATCTCGTTTACCGCATAGTATACTCCTGCCACCCCCAGCCAAAACAGCAGGGTAAGGGCCAGCATACGTTTCCATATCAGTTTTACTGCAAAATGATAAAGGCGGAAAGAAGGAACAATCATATTTGGGAAATATTGCGTCGTGAAATCAACTTACTGATATAAAGATTCATCAGTGTCCATACGGCCACATCACAGAGGAACAGCACCGTATTGTTCAGATAGCTTACCAGAAACACATTGGAGGCACAAAACAAAAACGAAATGCATAGAATGGAAATCATCGCTTTACGCGGTGTGAATCCCATGGCAAGAAACTTGTGATGAATATGTGTCTTATCCGGCATAAAGGGGTCTTTGCCACGACGTACACGGCCTAGAACCACCCTTACCACATCCAGGCAGGGAACTAACAATACACTGAAAGATATCAATATAGCACCTTCATAATTAAAACCCGCCTCATACGTATTCATAGTGTATTGCACTGCCAGGAAACTTAATATATAGCCCAAGGTAAGACTTCCAGTATCTCCCATAAAGATTTTCCGTCCCCTGTCCGCATTTCCAAATACATTATAAAAAAAGAACGGAAGCAACACTCCCACGGTAGTAAAAGCCAGCAATGCACTCATCCATCTGTCATCAATGACAGCCAGTGTGCCAAAGACGGACAATGCTACCATACTCAGTCCCGATGCCAGACCGTCAATGCCGTCTATTAGGTTGATTGCATTGGTGATAAAAATCACGAGCACCAAGGTAAGAGGAACACCGATGAAAGGAGAAACCGCATGAATACCGAATAGCCCATAAAAATCATTGATGTACAATCCTGCCAACGGGAACATAGAAGCGGCAATCAACTGTACCAGAAACTTCTGACGATAGCGAACCCCTATCAAATCATCCGCAATACCCACAATGAACAGCAAGGTCAACCCCGTGCACATAAACAGAATTTGTACCCAATGCCGCGCTATGTCCACCAAGGAGACCCATCTTGTCATATAACAGATCCCTATCAGAAAAGTGCCAGTAAACAGGATAACGGGGAAAAAAGAAACTCCACCCAGCCGAGATACCGGTCTTTTGTGCACCTTCCGTGCGTCCGGAGTATCAAACAGACGTTTACGAAGAGAAATGATTAAAATACGGGGAATAATGATACGGGCAAGGACTACGGCTATCAGAAAACCGCAGAATACTACTACAATATTCAACATAATAAATCAGCTTGTTTTTTAAGTCTAGAATAAAATGAATGCTGCCTATGGAAGCACATAAAGCTTATAAAACCTTCATAAATAGATCTTTACAAGACAAAGTAATAAAAGTTATTTGAATAATTGACTTGCGGAATACACCCGAAGTATCAATATATATTGTTTAAACGAATCCCTAAAATTTATTATATCAATTTTGAAATGCATAAGTTTCTCCAACTCCTCTTTTATCTTTTCCAAAGTAAAAAATCAGATTTCTGAAGAGTGACAAATACATCCAAATCACTTGCCTCATCCTGTTGATTCCAAGCAAATGAGCCAAAAATCCCAAAAGGTTTAATTCCATATTTATAAGCGGAATCCTTTTTCAATCTTTTTAGAATAGATATAATTTCTATTGTACTCTTCATTTTCTTATAACTGATGTTTCTTGCAAGGAAAAGAAATAGCTTCCTGTTTTCCCAATAAAATGCAGATTTTCCTAACGGCTTACTGATTTATGCAGCAAAAGTTCTCCCACCTTATATATATACCTAATTCCCAAAAGAAACACATTGGTATAAATGCCATTTTCACGGAACGCACGTAGATGCTCTTTCATAATCCATTTGTGTGAAACTACTCCCGAAGTACTGACTCCGCCCATTCGCATCGTCACCATATCTATCGGCAAGTATTTTATGCTGATATTGCCTTTATAAATCACTCGAAGTAGAAACTCAAAATCTGCTGCAATCCGATAATCCGTCTTATAACAACCGAACTTTCCAAAATATTTCCTTCGCAAATAAAAGGAAGGATGAGCAGGCATAAAACCAAAACGCATCAGTTTCCTTTTAAACACCTTCGAAGAATAATAGCGGACGCATTTATCCAACTTATCCGGATGTACAAAATGAACATCACCATAAACGGCTGCCAAGCGGTCATCCGTTTCAAAAGCCCGTACCACCTGTGCCAGCACATCTTTTCCGGTAAAGAAATCATCCGAATTAAGAATGCCCACCACATCACCGGTAGCCATCCTGATTCCTTTGTTCATGGCATCATAAAGTCCTTTATCCGGTTCGGAGATCCATCTTAAACGCCCGTTAAACTTCGGTTCGTATTCCTTGAGGACATCGATTGTGTGGTCTTTGGAAACACCATCTACAATGATGTATTCTATATCAAGGTGAGTTTGAGAAAGGACAGATTGAAGGGTGGAAAAAAGTGTGTTGCCGCTGTTGTAAGTGACGGTAATGAGAGAGATTGTCATTCTTCTATTTGTGGTAATAATTGTCCTAAGTTTTTATTCAATCTCATGCAGCATTTAGTATATAATGCTCTTTCTGATCTTTTTGCAATTAAAGAAAAAAGCCAATCGGGCAAAACATCTTTTAAATGCTCTTTTACATTAAACATTGCAATTTTCCATTTGGGCATTTGATAATTATTCCATTGTAACGGAATGCGCCAATCTGCGCCGTACTCCCCCACCAAATACTCTTCATAATCTAACGGAACAGGAAAAGATATTCCCTTAAATTCTATTTGAGCTGTATTTATAAGATGCTTTTCTACATTTACCCAACCTGAACAAATCCTATATCCTTCCTGCCAAGGACGATAAAAATAGAAATCAATATATTCGCCTTTTCTCATAACAGAAAGAAGATCTCGTCTATCATAACGACAAACTCGAAATCCCATTTTCATCAAGTCAGGCAATATATTCCAAAGAGCATTACGGTCTTCATCGAGAAAAGCAAGATCAATATCCTCGTCATGGTCTATAAAATCATGTTCACGAACAACTCCCAACAGAGTTCCGAAAGCTAGCTGAAATTTAATCCCGTTAGCATCCAATATAGATTTAAGAAGACATAAGTTTTCAAATGCGATTTCCTTATCAATACGCTTTACACCTGGAAAAAGAGGAATGGTCTTATAACGAATAGCCCCATGAGAAGTCATAACACTAGGCATAATTTACCTCCTAATAATTTTCTTAACAGCATTCTTCCACACAAACGGGAACAGTTGCTTGATCCTATTAAACAATGTATTGTTACTATGATAAAAAGCCTTTTCAAATGGTATATAAGGAACCACATATTGCGGGTGGTTCAAAGGGAATTCTATATCCTTATGAGAAATATAACAAGAAGGAATGTTTCCTTGAGAAGTATGTGTTGCTTCAGCCCCAAAACCTATATTCGTTATCAGGCTATATTGAGGATAAATGCCAAGCATATTATGAGCTGCCATGGTAAAATACCATTGCCAGTCCCATGCACTCACATCATTGCAATCGATAGCCTTCATACGATATTTCCAATAGCGTACATCCTTTGCCTTATATCCCATATTCCTTATGATCGAATCTTCATAAGCACTCTCTCGCCAATTCATATTCAAATCCATCAATTTCCATGCGCGTTTCCAAGTAGCCCATCCGTTAGTGGATTTATATCTGCTAAATCCATAAGAATGTGGAATGGATATATTTTGTCGATAATTAGCTGCGTCAATCATTCCAATACGGTAATCATCCTTATAACGCACCAACAATTCTTCCGCAAAAGGATAAAAAGAATCTCGGAGCACACAATCATCTTCTATTATAATACCTTTATCCTCATTATCAAACAACCAATTTATGGCAGAATAAACTCCCACACAACAACCAAGATTCTCTTTTTGAAATAGAGTATGAATCTCACAATCCCAATCTACCGCTTTCAAAATAGCCTGCCGAGTATCTTCCACTTTCTTGGCTTCACCTTGTATATAAGAACGGGGACCATCACCAGCAACATAGAGTTTTTTAGGTTGTATCTTACGAATAGATTCAAAACTTTTAAGCGCAACATCTTTGCGTTTGAAAATAATAAATAGAATAGGAATGTTATACATAACTTACCGCTTTTTTATTTCATCAATACGACGTTTACATTCATGAACAGCTTTATAAAAATTTAAATTAATCTGATTCTTCAATCTTATTCTATTAAAGAAATACACAAACTCAAACAATGAAATCCTCTTTTCGAGACATTCTATCTCATCCAAATTATTTTTACGATAATAATACAACTCTGAATCTAACGTCATTCTAAACTCATCATAAGAAAAAGATCTTTCTCCTGCTAAATGGAAATAATTCATATTCTTGTCAAAAGTTATTTCATATCCACTGTTTCTCAACCTTCGATTCAAGTCTTTCTCTTCACAATACATAAAAATCTTTTCATCAAACATGCCTATTTTTACAAATGGCTGCTTGCAAATAAAAAAACACGAACCATTTATATACATATCGCGGTTATCAAACTTAGATAATTTATTATATATACGAGATTTTATAGCGCATAAAAAAGGATGCAAAAATGAATATGAAGGGTCAACATCAAACGATAAACCTTCTTTTCCTTTGTTATACCACTGTTTCATTCCCAATAAAGCTACTTCCTTATTAGAATCAAAATAGTTTACCGCTTTTTTAAACAAAGGCTCTACCATTCTTACATCTGGATTCATTATCAGAATAATATCTCCCAAACTATTCTTTACTCCCATGTTATTACCTTGACCATAACCACCATTTTTAGGATTATCTATCAATTTAGTTTGAGGATATAATCGATTAATAGACTCAAACATCAAATCTTTATTGCAACTATTATTATCTACAATTATAACTTCTAATAAATCTCCAATATCATTATAACGATAAATTGAAGATAAACAATCATAAATGTGTTTCTCTGAATTATAGGTTACAATAATAACAGAAACTCTCTTATGCATCATATATAATTCTAATAAAAAAAACAAACTGAATGGTTACAGTACATAAGTATAATAAAGCACCTGATTTTCTATCTAAATATCTTTCAAACAAAATGTATAAAAGGAAGATAGAATAAATTAGGAAATAATCGGTGATACGTGAAATTTGCTCTATAGAATAAAACAAGGCAGTTCCTAACAAACCTACTAAATAAACATTTAAAGCTTTATAATATAAAATATTATTTGTCTTATAATGGATAAAAAACCATCCGATCACAAAATAAAAAACACCTCTATACGGAATTGCATACGTTAGTTTATATAGTTCGTCTAGATAATAGGAATATTTAGCTAAATCTGTACCATCAAACATCCCAAATACAGATATAATGCCCCCCAACAATATAGAAACGACATAAGGACTTAAACGTAAAATAAATATCAAAAACAATAGATTCCAAATAATAATATATATTTTAGAAGATTTTCGTCCCCCTATCCTATATATAACACAGGCAACAATACCTAAAAAAGAAGAATAATGGAAAGACAATGCAACAACAAAAAAACATCCTGCAAAAAACAAATCTTTATAATTAAGCTGTGACTTAGATAAAAGAGAGGTTGCTAATAGTAAAATCGATAATGCAAGCCCAGCTCTGACAACTATGGCATTGTAAAACATTCCAAAAAATGAACTATAGAGAACCAAGAATAAAACTGAATTTAGCTTTTTATTATCTGGAGTATGCCATTTTCCCCAATTATTTAATGCGAAATAAATGAATACATAATTAGTCAATGCTAAGAGAAAGAAATAGCCATTAAGATTTCCTCCTGCAATCTTTTTTAAAAAATGCGTATAATATTGAAAACCCGGTTCAAATGAAAATAGCGAGATAGAAGACAAATCAAAAGCGGTAATTCCCGAATATAAAGCTGCATAGTTTTCAGTATCTTGAACAGAAAAATCACGTAATCCTATAACAACAGATAGCATGGCAGCTATTATCCAATATATTTTATTATACCACCTATGGGGAGTATAAAATGAACAGGATACGCCCAATAACAATAGAAAAAAAAGTAGAGTTAAATTCATAAGAAATTATTCTTATTCAATTTGGCGAATCACTCGACCTGGATTTCCTACAACAATTGAATTTCGAGGTACATCTTTTGTAACAACTGTATTTGCACCAATTACACTGTTTTGTCCAATCTTTACATTAGGTAAAATAACACACCCTTCTCCTATCCAAACATTATCCTCTATTATAATATTACCCTTAGAATATAATCTGCGCTCAATTGCTACCTTTTTTATATCTGTTTTATTTAATTTGCCATGAGAATGGTCAGAAATAAAAATATGACTTCCCACCAGTACATTATTACCAATTTTAAGTTGTCCTATTACGCCTATATGAACATCATTCCCCATTGCTACATTATCACCAATAATTATTGAAGGAGTATAATTTACGCCTTGATATAAATCTATCGCTTCTATCCGCCCCCGTTCACGCAAACTAAATTTGTCACCTATTAAAATATTCTTTCCACCATTTAAAATTAATGGATAACAAAAACGCCCACCTTTTCCTATTGATTTGAAATGACATCTTACAATAGAAGAATATATTACATTTCTCAGATGCCATACTTCATGCATAATTTTCTCTGTAAAAACGAAAGATAACAGAAAACCTATAAAATTCAATAAAAACCTAAACATATTTTGTTATTGTTGAAAATATATACATGCATACAGAATTCTTTAATTTGCATTGGATCAATATATACCCTACCCATGCTATAAAAGAATAAAGAATGAACCATAAAAAATTCTTTTCCATACTCCCCAAAAACATACAGACATAGACCAAAGGAAAAATAAATGAAGCACAACACGATTTTTTTAAGCACCGCCAACTTATTGAATATAACTTCAATTTATATACATAATAAACACATGTAGCAGAAACCATTATTTCACCTATTACAGAAGCCCACGCAGCACCACGAGCTCCCATGGAAGGTATTAATATAACATTAAATAAAAGATTAAAGATGACGCCACAGACTGTTGCAATCAAATATCTTGATTCAAAAGAAGCTGTTGTCATTACCTGTATCCCTAAAAAATAAGAAAAGTTACTGACTACAAATAATACTGAACATATTCTTAGGGGCAATGTAGCTTCCCCAAAAGACTGACCAAAGAAGAATAGAATAAACAAATCAGCAATACAAAGGAAATAAGCCATTAATGGCCAAGAGCAAAAATTAATAACGTCAAAAGCACAATCCAACATTTTTCTATATTCAACGACATTGCCTATATTGTTGCAATAAGACAAACGAGGTAGCATAACCATTCCCAAAGATGTCATAATAGGCATTAGTATTCTAACAGATTTTATTGCTGATGAATATATGCCCAGTTCATAGAATGAAGACATAAATCCTAACATTACTGTATCTATCATCAAATAAATCTGCATAGCAAGGGAAGAGAAGAAAAATAAAACGAGTCCTTTTAAATTTACTTTACAGTCGCTTAAATCCAATCGAATAGAGAATCCTTCTTTTATAAAAAAGTAGATGTTTATTATATAATTAATTAAAAAAGTCAGAGAGTTAAGTAGTACGTAAATAATTAAATCACTTTTGTTTTTCACTAAACATAACAATCCTATCAATAAAACTAATTTTACAAATACGGAACGGAGGGAAATCAATTTAAATTTCTCCAATCCACTATAAAACCAATTTATGTCTAATGCTGAAAAATAAAGAGGAATTCCTGCTATGAACAGCAAACACCTTATTTCGGTCAATTGTTGAATGCCAAACAGAGATAATAAAAAAATAAATGACACAAATATCGATGAAATAATATTTATTGTAAACAACCGATTAAATAATCGATTACAAGATCGTTTATTGTCTTTTAATTTAGCTATTTCTCTACTTCCAAAAAGCGTCTTGCCTAAAGCCGCAAATAACACAAAATATTCAACCAAGGTTGTTACAAAACTGAATTCTCCAATCTGATCAACGCCTAAAATCCGACTTACATATGGAATTGTAATTATTGGGAAAGCTATGTTTGAGATATTTAAGAGTATATTATATAGAAAATTTTTCTTTATTGACATAAGCTAAGCAATCATCTGTTTATACAGTAAAGAAGACTCTTATCTATTAGAAAAAATTAAAGATGCAGTCTTTCACTAGAGATCAAAACTGGCTAAAATGCTAATCAAACGATTATTTTCATCCCTATTCTTCACCGCTATACGGATATAATTCTTTCCTCCAAAAGCTTTCTTCGTCCCGCAATCCTTTATCAGGATATTCCGATCCAAAAGCAACCTACTCAACTCGGCAGAAGTATATTTACCGGTAATCTCACATAAGAAATAGTTCGCCTGAGAAGGAATCACACGCAAAAATGATATATCCTGCAAAGAAAGAAAAAAACGGTTACGTTCCTGCAAGAACTTGCCGCACGCTTTCTTGTAGTCCGATTCATATTTACCGAATATCTGCATATAAAACTCTGCAAATGAATTTATGTTCCAAATGGAAACATCCTTTTTGAGGAAAGCGACCAACGACTTATCGGAACTTGCCAATACCCCCAAACGCAGTCCGGGAACGCCATAGGACTTGGAAATACTCTTCATCACCACCAAGTGAGGATATTGTTCTAGAATTTCATTATACAGCAAGGAACTGTTCAGGCCATCCTCCGCAAAATCAACAAAAGATTCGTCCACTATCAGACGGATGGAGCGGAAACCTGCCCATTCGCACAAGGAAAGAAGCTCGGTATATGGAATGAAATTGCCGGATGGATTATCAGGATTGACTATCAACAAGGAATCTATCTTCTTGTCCGAATAATAAGACATGACATCCGAAGCCCTATAGGAGAAATCAGGATTGGAAGGAATATAGACAACCACCTCCTGCTTGTTACATCTGTTAGGATACTCTTCGAATGTGGGATATATCACACCTATGGTACCCGGCAAATATTCCATCAGGCTCTTTATTAGTTCTGCAGCACCATTGCCCACACAAACATAATCTGGGTTCACCCCAAAATATTTCCCTATCAAAAGGCTGTTGACGGACATTCCTGAGGGATATTCCGTCAGCAGGACATCAAAGTTCGCCTTGATTTCGTCACGCATACGTTGGGTAGGGAAAAAGGGGTTAACCAAATAGCAATAATCCAGCAAAGCAGGAAAACGCCAATATCCTCCATAGCGTTTCTGGTAACGGGACAATTTGATGACCGAATTCGCAAAAAGGGTCTCCGCAATGTCCAAGTCCTGAACATCGTCTATCTCATACCATTTCTGCCCGTCCAACGGCAAAGCCTTCAACTCGCACTTATCCAGCAAGGTAATTACCCGAAGGACCTGTTCATAATATTCATTGTTACCCAACGCTTTCGTATAGGCTTCCAAAAATGGAACGTAATGGGTACGTGAAAACTCCTTGCTGAACTTATAGATATTGACCGTCTTGTAATAACAATCCACATCACTGTACTTGAAAGCTTTCTTAGGAATGAAATTTACAATGTTGTTTTCATCGTCCAAACGAACCATGGTACCGTCCATCCAAGTTTCATACTTGGCGACCAAAGCCAAGTTGGGATAAGGATCATTCAATATCATCGGGAACAAAGTATCATCAAAAATCAAGTCAGATTCAATCAGCAATGTATCATCCTCTTGAAGTTCCTTTTTCGCCAAAGAAAGTGAATAGATATTGTTTGTCTTGTCATAAATGGAATTTTCGATATATTGAATAGGTAATCCCTGATAATCAAAACCTAAATATTCTTTTAATTTTTCGCCTTTATAACCGATTACTAATATGACTTTTGACAATGGAAAATGAGATAATTGTCCCAAAACACGATCTATCAATGGAATGCCATTCACTTTAACCATACATTTTGTATTATCTTTGGTCAGGTTTCCCAAACGCTTGCCCATTCCGGCTGCTAATATAATTGCTTGCATAACTTATTTATAAAGTATCATGTATTTACTAACTTCTTAATATCTAAAAGCCAACACAAAGAGGACTGATAACATTCAATCGCAATAATCTGAATTGTCAATTATTTTAGCTGACTTAGCCTTTATCTGTTTAGGCGGACTGGATGACGGCGGAACAACGCCGAAAGACACTCGGACGGAAGCACAAAAGGCTACGCTGAGAAAACTGATTGAACAACTGCATCAACGTTATCCCAAGGCACTGATTGTAGGCCATCATGACTTGAATCCGCAAAAAGCCTGTCCATGTTTCCATGTCACAGCTGAATATATAGACTTGCAACCTTAGTTGCGTCTGTAGTCTTATCTGCCATCCATCGTCCTGCAAGGAATGTATGGATGGCTTTAATTAAACTAATCAATTTTTTCAAACGGAAACGCATGAAGATAGCTCACTGCCACCGTCATATTGCCAAAAGCGAATACCAGCCTTGTATTGCGGTGCAAACGCATGATACATCCCTCTTTCCCCCGAAAGACACCACCGGTAATACGGATTCGTTGCTTTTTCTGAAGATAGTCCTCCAAAGGCCGGTTCATCAGCTCGATATTGTAAGGCATGGATTCATACAGATAGA
Source organism: Phocaeicola sp. GP0067 (assembly GCF_031119655.1). Classification (NCBI taxonomy): domain Bacteria; kingdom Pseudomonadati; phylum Bacteroidota; class Bacteroidia; order Bacteroidales; family Bacteroidaceae; genus Phocaeicola; species Phocaeicola sp. GP0067. The sequence goes on along the minus strand of NZ_JAVHZY010000006.1, from coordinate 210,060 downwards.
TAAATTCCTCCATCTGACGTTGAGGAATTACCGCCGCACGGTGTGTGTTATAGTCCGTCACCAGATACTGGCGGGGAAGCATGGCAGACAGAATACATTCCAACTGCCCCAAGGGAGCACATACAAACAGCCAACCGTTGCCTTCAATCCCTTTCTCATTCGTCAACGTATTCAGTTTCTGAGTGGAGCCGGTAGCAAAAGCCTCTTTCACCACCCGGGCAGAGTCACGGCGAGCGGTATATTCCTCTTTGGTATAAGCACATTGCTCGAAACGTTTCCTATGATCGGTGGCAGTGTAAGAAAACACCTTGAAGCAAAAGAATCTCTCTTCTACGGTACCTGATGGTGTACGAAGCCGAACAGCTTTCCTGCCACTGAAAACACTGATATAGCGTTTCAGTTCTTTGTTGGAAAGATACAGATAATACCAGCCGAGTTCAGGGTATTCTTTTCCTATTCCCGCCATTGGCGTGATTCCTTCATTTGACCCTAGGTCTGAGCCGGAAGCGATTGAACTGCAGAGCAGTAACTTAGGCGCTTCGCCCGTTATGTCTTGATTTGAAAGGAACGCTTGATTTTCAAGCTCCATACTATTTTCTGTTACCATCAAAACATTACTTTTTATATATGTCTTTTTGGGGTTCTCTTAGTAAGAGAACCCCATTCCGCTGCAAATGTAGTTATAATAATTCAAATACGGAAATCTTTTATTCAGGAATCAGTCTCTGATAAGGATTCTTATGATATTTGTTTGCAAATTATCCATCTCTGATTATTCGTAAATATCTTATTGTCAGCAGTATATGTCTTTTTGGGGTTCTCTTACTAAGAGAACTCCATTTTTTTTATTCTAACAGATTCATTTTCAAGATAGATCCAAGAAAGACCAAAAAGGAACACATAAATTCCTTTTCCGCACTCATTAAAAGAACAAATGATAAAACGCAAAAGCGGCCACTTACGATAAAAATCGAAAGTGACCGCTAAAAAGAGATTTATTTCTCTAATATAAGGATCTAACAGTACGGAGTTACTTCACCACAAATCCTCTCTTATCCAGATAAGCTTTGAATTTATGCAAATATTCTTCATCCGGACCATCAAAGAAGGATACACCGGATGCCCCGTTATTGTACGCTTCATCCAGCGCCTCTTCAAAATTGTCCTTAATATCACCAAACATCAGTCCGGCATATATCTTGGCACGCCCATTCACCGTTTCAACGCTTTCCTTTACCGAACGCCCGATCCATTCAGGACCTTCATAATAGAATTTATTATAAATCATCGGATAATAAGCATCCAACGTCCATTCTCCCCAATCTTGGCGCACCATCTTGCGAGCCATGGACGGCCCCGGGAACACTGCGGCAGAAATAGCTTTATGATCGGCTTTCACCGCTTTGGTAATGGCATCCACCACACGAGTGATGGCATCCAGACGGAAATTGATCCAACTCTGGTTTTCCATCGGATACTTTAACTCCAACGGATCCTGTCCTGTTTTAGCTTTAAACAATTCACGGCAGACATCACAATAACAATAGTCATATTCCGGCAACTCTTCTTTCTGCTCTATACCATAGTTTTTCCATAGGCTGACAGGCAAGATTACATCCGGCATACGGACATAATCCAGATGAACACCATCCACATAAGGCTTATGGGCTTCCTTTACATAGTCTTCTGCCAGATACTCTGCCACACCTTGGTGATTAGGGCACAAGAAGCGATAATAATCCACGTAGGCCGGTTTGTCGTGACAAGACTCGCCTTTACGGTTCACGGCATACCAGTCGGGATGCTTGTCCAGCAGTTCCCTGCGGTTCATCGTCCATTTCCAATAATGTGCCTCCAGTCCGGCTTCTTTGCAAAGACGATAAATATTTTCATTGTATCCCTCGAACATGACACCCGAAATACCACATTCTTTCAACAACGCAAACCATTTTTTCCATTCGGCATCCGAACGGTTATTCAGACGCATCCACAACCAGTTTTTAACTTCACGGGCAGGTATCTTTTCTGTCCGGAAACGTCCTTCATTATTTATCACATAACGGACTCCTTCAGCAGGATTGGTTATAGCTATCTGATAGGTGTTCTGAGTCGCTTCCACCGCAATCCGGGCATCAGCCGGAAGATCTTTCAACTCTTTATCAGTCAAAAAGAATTGTTCTGTGGCACGCAAGTAGTTATGTTGTTTACTATAATTATCCTGCTGTGCGTAGAACATAGCCCATAGCAGTTTATAGATAGCCTGATTGTACGGATAAACCAACTCATCCTGCGAGGTTCCCACTTGCTTGTCTACGAAATAAAGATATCCCCAACGGTCGGGCATGTGCATATCAATTCTTCCGGTAGGAGTCCATACCCAGTTTTCCTCAGGTCCTTTCTCCTTCAGCCACTGTACACGCGAGAAGTTGATGCGCCAGGTGTTGCCGGCCTTCAACGGATTGTTAAAGTTCATGGTCAGCGCCTGATGAGGAATGGCCATTTCCACACTCCAATACTTATCTTTATCTTTTGATTTATTCAGTGTACCTTCACAATGGATGGCGGTCTTCAATCCGGGGCAGTCCCATTGCACCATGAAATTTCCACCCGAACGATAAGGTTTGTCCAGCATCAGGTCGAAAATCACGCCACGCGCATTGGTTTCTATTTCAAAATAATTGTGTCCGTCGCTATCCGGATCGATAAATACTTCAAAGTCATTGTCATAATAGATGATGGTATCACGCTGGGTAAGACGTGCCTTGATATCCTCTTCTTGAAGAACAGCTCCTACATATAAATATTCATCATCCCACAGCATCTTGGCGGTAGTTTCATATTTGGGAGTCGGGAATCCTTCACCGCTTATATCTACAAACGGAGCGGTAGGCGCCGCCTTCTTCCAAGAACTTTCATTCAGTTTACCATCTATTTTCAACTTTCCATCCGGACGATAACATACATAAGTACGCGGTTCGGTCAGAAAACGTTCATATTGTTCAAAAAGGCTTTGTGCCATTGCCGGAAAAGTAACCAGCAGAAGCAACAGGGTATAAATAAGTTTCTTCATCTATTTTTCTGATTCAGATTAGTTATTATCTTGCACTTGTCCCACTCCACGATAGAGTTTGATCGGCCCATCCAGCAACACGGCCAGCACGGTAATCTGCTCATCCTGTACCTGTTGGGGTACATCAATATAAAGATTGCCCGGTACTGAGTTCCAATAATTTTTATTGTAGACCTTGTAATTCAACATAGCTCCGTTACCAACCACCCATATACGGTTCACTTTGTTCATCAGCCCTTTTACTTCCACCGGACCGTTAGGTTTGTAAGGGAGGTATAAATACAGAATATCCCCCGCCTTATTCAGTGTGGTATATCCCTGGAAATGCTCGGTAGGAATCCCTGCGCGAGTTTCATAAATAGCTTCTTTATGCTTCTTGGTCCATCGGCCGAACTCCTTCAACACAGCGATCTGTTCTTCAGGAATGGAACCGTCCTCTTTCGGACCGATATCCAATAAAAGATTACCGCCCATGCTCAGGCAGTCTACAAATGTACGAAGCAAGATATAGGGTGATTTATAGTTGCTGTCTGTATGCTGATATCCCCATGAATCATTCATGGTCATACAAAGCTCCCAATATTTATCCTCGGGACGCACCACTGGCACTCCCTGTTCGGGAGTAGCATAGTCGCCATATCCCTGTATGCGCGAATTGATAATCACATTCTTATTATCCGAACGGAGCAGATCTACAATACCTTTGGAATTCCAAGCTTCCGCACTTTGCTCCCAATCCCCGTCGAACCAATACAGATCCGGTTTCCAGGTTTTGTTCAGCTCCGCCAATTGTCCGAAATTGAACTTGTTGAATCTGGCCCAACGTTCAGGATCATTTTTATAACGTACTTCCGTACGGGTTTTGTTTGGGTAATCAGGATGAGACCAGTCCAATAAAGAATAATAGAAGCCAAGTTTCAATCCTTGTTTTCTTACTTCCTTTACAAAGGGAGCTATGAGATCACGTTTTGCCGGAGTGCTTTTCACGACGCTGATATCTCCTACTTTGGTATCCCATAACGCAACTCCGTCATGATGTTTGGTAGTTATCACTGTATATTTGGCTCCACTTTCTTTTATCAGATCCACCCAAGCCTTCGGATCATACTTGGAGGCTGTGAAACCTTTTTCCTGCTCCATGTATTCATCATAGGGCAGGTAGTTGTTAAAGAAGGACCAGCTTTCGGACACTCCTCTGACGGAATAAATTCCCCAATGGATAAAGATACCCAACTTGGCTTGTGAAAACCATTCCATTCTCTTGTCTTTCTGCTCGACTGTTTCATTCTGTAGCGTATCTTGTGCCCGTAAAGGAGAAGCTGCAATCAGCAGACTCAGGAACGCTAACGATAATCGGTTCTTTTTCATATATAATAGGTTTGATTAGTTAGGATAGCATATCAGTATTATTAAAATTTACAGCTATATAATGGACAAAGATAATGTATTTTTATATTTTATTCTATCTTTGCACCCCTAAAACAGAACAAATATGAGCGCAAAGAAAAAGAAACAATCCAATAGTCCCCTGAGAGTCATCATTATTTTAGTATTACTGGGACTTTTGGCATATAAACATCAATTGTTTGACGGGAAACTGCTTGAAAATATCCCCACTATCGAAAGCAATGAAGAAAAGCCAGAAATACTGACCTCGCCCCAACATGGCGGTGCATTGGAAATTCCGATGATACAATCAAGTACAGGCGGCCAGATTCTGAAACGTAAAGGATATACCCTGTCTTATAATGCCGATTACAAAACTCCACAATGGGTGGCGTGGGAACTTACTAAAAAAGAAACAAAAGGAAAAGAAGGGCGAACAAATAAATTCTTGCCCGACCCGGACGTACGTGGAGCCAAAGCATATACGGGAGATTATACAAAATCAGGATACGACCGGGGACACATGGCCCCTGCCGCCGATATGAAATGGAACAAACAAGCCATGGAAGAATCTTTTTATATGAGCAACATTTGTCCGCAAAATCCGAATCTGAACCGCGGCGACTGGAATGACCTGGAGGAAAAGTCACGCCAATGGGCAAAAAAATATGGAGCCGTGTATATTGCCTGCGGACCTATATATGATACTAAACGCCCCAAACGAATTGGCAACAATAAAGTGGCAGTCCCCCATGCTTTCTATAAAGTCATATTGATAAATGATAAGAAAAATCCGCAAGCCATAGGATTTATTTTCCCCAACAGCGCCGGACATAAGCCACTGAAGAAATATATGGTAACAGTAGACAGCGTAGAGAAAAGAACGGATATCGATTTCTTCCCTGCCCTGCCGGATGAAATAGAAAACAGAATCGAAGCTGAGTTGGTACAAGAATTACCGTAGTCTGTCACACATACGCAGGCATGAAACGATACATACGTATGTATACCCCCACACATACGTATGTGTGGGGGCACACGAACGTACGGGTTTTATTTCACTTCCAGCACTACGATAGACTTGGCAGGAAGAGTCACTTTCAAGCTCCCTTTATTGACCTTTGCTCCGGTAAATTCTTTCGGGGCAACCACATTCGGTTTCTCGAAACTATTGTAATCACCTATATTGTTAGCAGTCAGAATACGGCCGGTAACACTCTTGGCCTTTACCTCACCCAAGTTCAACTCTATTTCCTGCGATTCCTGCAAATCCACATTAGACAAGGAAATATGAATCAAACCGTTTGCATCCCGTGAAGCGGTAGCACTTACCATCGGGACAATACGGTCGTCGCGTACAATCTTGCGTTCACAGTTCAGTTCCAAAGGAAGATAAGTAGCATCCTGATGCACTTTATACATTTCAAAGACATGGTAAGTCGGTGTCAGAACCATCTTGTCGTCCTTTGTCAAAATCATAGACTGAAGCACATTGGCAATCTGGGCAATGTTTGTCATCTTGATGCGATCCGTATATTTATGGAAAACATCCAGTGTCAAAGAGGCCACGAAAGCATCGCGCAACGTGTTCTGCTGATACAGATGTCCACGGACAGTTCCCGGCTCTTCATCCCACCAGGTTCCCCACTCGTCCACCATCAAACCGATTTGCTTCTTCGGATCATATTTATCCATAATTGCCATATGCTTCTTCAGCACCGGTTCTATTTCCAGACATTTGCCCATAGTCCAATAATAATCATCATCAGTGAACTGTGTAGCCGATCCTTTGCTTCCACTCCATCCCATCACTGTATAATAATGTAAAGACACACCGGCCATACGGTGACCTACATTCTTCATCAGTACTTCTGTCCAGTTATAGTCATAATCACTGGCACCACTTGCAATCTTGAACAAGTGATTGCCATCATAGTCACGACAATAAGTGGAATAACGGCGGTACAAGTCTGCATAATATTCAGGACGCATACTGCCTCCGCATCCCCAACTTTCATTACCTACCCCAAAGAATTTCACTTTCCATGGTTTTTCACGACCGTTCTCCTTACGCAGTTTCGCCATCGGGCTACCTTGTTCGGAAGTCATGTATTCCACCCATTTCGCCATTTCTTCCACACTCCCACTTCCTACATTACCGCTGATATAAGGCTCACAACCTATCAGCTCACACAAGTTCAGAAATTCATGTGTTCCGAAACTATTATCTTCCACTGTACCTCCCCAATTGTTATTGACCATTCGGGGGCGGTTCTCTTTCGGACCGATACCATCCATCCAATGATATTCATCGGCAAAACATCCGCCCGGCCAACGAAGCACCGGCACTTTCAAGTCTTTCAATGCCTGAAGCACATCATTACGATAGCCTTGGGTATTGGGAATTTTAGAATCCTCACCTACCCACAAGCCTCCATAGATACAGGTTCCCAAATGCTCTGCAAATTGCCCGTAAATATGTTTACTGATGATTTCTTTCCCTTGCTCGGGATGTACATTGATAGTCGCTTTCTGTTGGGCAAATACCGGCATTGCAGCGAACAATGCCAAGCCCATAAGTGCATTTTTCATGATTAAAAATAAAATAATTAATTATACTATATTTGCGTTCTCGTTTTTCGTTTGGTCAAATTTACACATTTTACATCAACCGGATAGTGGACAAAATTGTATTTTTAGGGGTACAAAATCGTCAAAAGTAGAAAAGAAACGGATATTTGCCTATATTTGCATACAAAAAAGCCCGATAGACTAAAATGAATAAAAAGAAGCGTACTATTGTATGGATTGTTATCCTTATCATTATCCTGATAGGAGCAGGCGGTGCAGGAAGTATATATTATTATTTCTTTGCCAAACAATTCCAACTTACAAAAACCACCTATATTTATATAGACAGAGATGATAACCTGGATTCTGTATACCATAAAATAATCCGGAACGGACATCCTAAAAGTATGTTCGGTTTTCAATATCTGGCAGAAAAAGAGAAGTATGGCGACAATATACGGACAGGACGTTACGCTCTCAATCCATCGGACAATATGCGCTACCTCTTCCGACGTCTTTCCATGGGATACCAGACTCCCATTAATCTGACTGTACCCAGTGTACGCACCGTGGACAGATTAGTGCGGGCCGTTTCGCGCCAGCTCATGATTGATTCTCTGGATATTGCCAAATTAATTTCCGACAGTGCTTACTGTGCACAAATGGGATATACCCAAGAGACACTACCCTCCCTTTTTATTCCTAACACTTACGAGGTTTATTGGAATATGAGTGCTGACGCTTTCATGAAACGGATGCAAAAAGAACATGCTGCCTTTTGGAATAATGACAGGCTGAAAAAGGCTCAACATATCGGACTTACTCCTGAAGAAGTGTCCACCCTGGCCTCTATCGTGGAAGAAGAAACGGCCAATGGTCCCGAAAAGCCCATGGTCGCAGGACTTTATATTAACAGATTGAATAAAGGGATGTTGTTGCAAGCAGACCCGACGGTAAAATTTGGTTTACAGGAATTCGGACTGAAACGCATTCTTTTCAAACATCTGGAAGTGGATTCTCCTTATAATACCTACAAACATGCAGGTTTACCTCCGGGACCTATCCGAATCCCATCCATCCAAGGATTGGAAAGCGTACTGAACTATACACAGCATCATTATATTTATATGTGTGCAAAAGAAGATTTCTCAGGCACTCATAATTTCGCTGTCACAGCAGCCCAGCATCAAGCTAATGCAAGACGCTATCAACAAGCGTTAAACCGGCGAAAAATAAAATAAAAGGAGCGGACTATAGGTCCGCCCTCCCAATGGATTATTTAATGTGTATCTATAAATCTTTCAGCAACCTTCCTTTGTATTGTCCTTTTTTCCCGGTCATCTTTCCATATTCCACTGCATGTACCGGACAAACATGGTAACAAGCCAGACATTGAGTACAGTTACCTCCCCAAACGGGACGATCCGTCACTGTTATATTGCCCACAGGACAAACCTTCTCACACTTCTTACAACCAATGCAGGCTTCCGTTGCATGAAAAGGCTTGGGAGACATCAGAAAAGCATTGAAAAGAGGGCGCAGCAAATAGGATTTAGTAAATGGAAGCGCACCTTCATGACAATTATATTGTTTCATTTGAGCCCTTGATGTAATTTCTTCGTTGATAAAACGCACACGGGCAACAGCATTCTGTACTTTCTGGGTTTCTATATCTTTATCATCTACATCAAAACCGGGCAAAGAAACATACGTATTCGGCATAGTAACCGAATAGCCGGCAACACATTGCCAACCTTTCCGGGTAACGGCAGAAGAAAAAATTTGTGCAGTCCGGCCTGTATCATCTCCGCAAGTACAGACAAAGAAAAGGTATCCCGGCTTATCCAACTTTAGCTGATGAATAAAACGAAGTACTATCTTGGGAGGTCCCCATGCATATACAGGAAAAACAAAACCTACTTTTTCCCCTTCTTTCAGCTTATACGCTTTGTTCCTGTCTATTTCCATAGCTATGGACAACAATTCCTCATTCTGTCCTTCCGCCAGCTGCCTTGCCACCCAAGCCGAATTACCTGTACCTGAAAAATAAAATATCATATCCGTACTATTTTTATAAAAAGAAGCGATGCTAATCTTTTGAATTAGCATCGCCTTATAATGAAGCCGCACCAGTGATGCGATGAAACTCCGAATGACAGGTTTTGAGTGCTCTCCTCCTTTGTAATCCACCGGCATAAATGCTACCCGAAGGCGTGGCCCGCCATTGGAAGATGAAGCTATGTCTCGGTTTTCAGATTAGTTTGATGAGTTTCCCAATCCAACTAATGCGGCTCGCTTTTCATCTCTTTCCGTATGACAAATATACGTCCTTTTTATGATATAAACAAGAGTATAGCAGAATTTGTTTGTTAAAAATAATAAGCAAGAAAATAACTCTCTGTAATTCTGCTTATTGTTGTTTCCATTTATTAAGGAAACATCACAAGGCATCCGCAATAAAAAAGAGCAACCTCGTAGAGATTGCTCTTTCATAAATCTTTATATCGCCGTTTACAGAAGAATTAAGCAGCTTTTGCTTTAGCAACAATTGCTTTGAATGCTTCCGGATGGTTCATAGCTAAATCAGCTAACACCTTACGGTTGATTTCGATACCTGCTTTGTGCAATGCACCCATCAATTTAGAATAAGACATTCCTTCTAGACGAGCGGCAGCGTTGATACGCTGAATCCACAAAGCGCGGAAATTACGTTTCTTGTTCTTACGGTCACGGTATGCGTAGGTCAAACCTTTTTCCCAAGTGTTTTTTGCTACTGTCCATACATTCTTTCTTGCACCAAAGTAACCTTTGGTAAGACCTAAAATTTTCTTTCTTCTTGCTCTAGAAGCAACATGATTTACTGATCTTGGCATAGTTTTAATTCTTTTTGAATGTTAGCGCCACTGTTTCACACGGTGAACTTAAAGCTAAAGACATTCGGTTAATACTTTAAATAATACGTTTACGCTTTCGTTGTTTTTAGATTACTTCATGCAAAGCAATTCCTTAACCTGATCCAAGTTAGCATTAGCTACTAGACCTGAGTGTACAAGGTTTCTTTTCTGCTTTTTAGTCTTCTTAGTCAAAATATGACTGTGAAAAGCGTGCTTTCTTTTGATTTTACCTGTTCCGGTAAGAACGAATCTTTTTTTAGAACCGGAGTTAGTCTTGATCTTTGGCATCTTGTTTTTAATTTTAAATTATTATTCAAATGGTGGTAACGCACTATACCGGCGCGTTACGCACTCTTTTTTTATTCTTTTGTTTCTACTGCCTTTTTCGGATTTTCCTTTTTAGCAGTATCCGTTTCTGCCTTCTTCGGAGAGCCCGCTTTCTTCGGAGCCAAAGAAATAGTCATTCTCTTACCTTCCAACAAGGGCATCTGCTCTACTTTTGCATATTCTTCCAAGTCATTCGCAAAACGAAGCAACAATACTTCGCCTTGTTCTTTGAAAAGAATGGAACGACCTTTAAAGAACACATATGCTTTCACCTTGTCTCCGTCCTGCAAGAATCCGATGGCATGTTTCAACTTGAAGTTGTAGTCATGATCATCTGTTTGAGGTCCGAAACGGATTTCCTTTACGTTTACCTTTACCTGTTTAGCCTTTTGTTCCTTTTGACGTTTCTTTAATTGATAAAGAAATTTAGAATAATCAATAATTCTACAAACTGGAGGAACAGCATTGGGTGAAATTTCAACTAGGTCAGCCTCATGATCCTCAGCCATTTTTAAAGCTTGAGCTATCGGATAAACTGCCGATTCTACATCGTCGCCCACAATGCGGACTTCTTTGGCACGAATCTGTTCATTGATTCTGTGTTGCCCTTTTAAACTGTCATTCTTCATTAAAAAACTTTTAGTTCCTGTTTGTTTCTTCTTATTTTAATTAGTATTTCTTTATCTTAACGCAAAAGAATACATAAAGGTTTAACAATGCGCTCTTTTGCAAACGGCTGCAAAGTTACCATTTATTTATCATATTAGAAACTTCTTCGGCAAGATTTTTTCCGAATTCTTCTATTTTCATGGTTCCTTTGTCGCCTTCGCCCTGCTTGCGGACTGCAACTTCACCGTTTTCAGCTTCTTTCTCGCCTACAATCAACATGTAAGGAATACGCTTCATTTCATTGTCACGAATCTTACGGCCGATTTTTTCATTACGGTCATCCACAATAGCACGAACATCGAATTTTCTCAGTTCCGCTTTCACTTGTTCCGCATACTCATTGAATTTCTCAGAAATAGGCAGAATAGCTACCTGGTCAGGAGTCAGCCACAGCGGGAATTTACCGGCAGTATGCTCAATCAATACGGCAACAAAACGTTCCATTGATCCGAAAGGCGCACGGTGAATCATTACCGGACGATGCTTTTGGTTATCTGAGCCCATATATTCCAACTGGAAGCGTTCGGGCAAGTTGTAGTCTACCTGAATTGTTCCCAATTGCCAGCGACGACCGATAGCGTCTTTCACCATAAAGTCCAATTTAGGACCATAGAATGCAGCCTCACCATATTCCACTTTCGCAGTCAGGCCTTTTTCTTCGCAAGCTTCAATAATGGCCTGTTCGGCTTTTTCCCAATTCTCATCGCTACCGATGTACTTTTCGCGGTTCACCTTGTCACGAAGAGAAATCTGAGCTTCCACATTCTCAAAATTCATAGACTTGAACACAATGTTGATGATATCCATCACGCGAAGGAATTCTTCCTTCACTTGGTCGGGACGACAGAACAAGTGAGCATCATCTTGTGTAAAACTGCGCACACGGGTCAGTCCGTGCAATTCACCACTTTGTTCGTAGCGGCATACGGTTCCGAATTCCGCGATACGCAACGGCAGGTCCTTATAAGAACGTGGAGAATTCTTATAAATCATACAGTGATGAGGACAGTTCATCGGTTTCAGGAAATATTCTTCCCCTTCTTCGGGTGTATGAATAGGCTGGAACGAGTCCTTACCGTACTTAGCGTAGTGTCCGGAAGTGATATACAGGTTCTTGTTGCCAATAGGCGGACACATTACTTCCTGATAATCATAACGGGCCTGGATACGGCGCAAGAAATCCTGCAAACGGATACGCAAGGCAGTACCTTTCGGCAACCACATGGGAAGTCCCTTGCCCACCATATCGGTAAACATGAACAAATCCATTTCCTTACCTATCTTACGATGGTCGCGTTTCTTGGCTTCTTCCAGCATTACCAGATATTCGTCCAGCATTTTCTTCTTCGGGAAAGTTATACCATAAATACGTGTCATCTGCTTGCGGTCTTCCTGTCCTCTCCAATAAGCACCGGCTACAGAAAGCAGCTTGATAGCTTTGATAGGAGCGGTAGAGGTCAAGTGAGGACCACGGCAAAGGTCGGTAAACGCACCTTGTGTATAAGTGGTGATGTGTCCATCCTCCAGTTCGGAAATCAATTCACATTTATAAGTCTCACCTCTTTCACCGAATTTCTTCAACGCATCCTCTTTAGCGATGCTCTGACGCACCAATATCTCTTTCTTTGCAGCCAACTCGGCCATCTTGGCCTCGATAGCGGGTAGATCTGCTTCCTTAATGATTGCTTCACCCGGGTCTACATCATAGTAAAAACCGTTTTCAATGGCCGGACCGATACCAAACTGAATGCCCGGATAAAGTTCTTGCAATGCTTCGGCCAGCAAGTGGGCACTAGTATGCCAGAAAGCATGTTTGCCCTGTTCGTCTTCCCATTTATAAAGAACGAAGTTTGCATCTTCATTGATAGGGCGAGATAAATCAATCGTTTCACCGTTCACGCCACAAGCTAAAACATCTTGTGCCAGCCGTGAACTGATACTTTCTGCAATCTGCAGACCAGTAACTCCTTCGTTATATTCGCGAACGGAGCCGTCGGGGAATGTTATCTTTATCATAATCTTCTATTTATATTCTATCTTGAGGATGCAAAAATAACGAAATCTTTTTGACTTATCCTCTTTTTAGCAAAAAAATGTTATTCTTTTCGTTCCGTAAAGCGTTTGATGATATTGTAAGCAGAGAAAAGCCCCAACTCACCTGCTTTACTCAGGTCCTGTATACCTTGCCTGTTGTTACCCAAGAAAATATGTGTCAAGCCGCGATTGAAATAAGCATCCGCAAATTTAGGATCCAACTGGATGGCTCTGTCATAATCAACAATTGCCGCACGATAGTCTTTCAAGATAGAAAGCACATTACCTCTATTATAATAAGCATAGACAAAATCCGGAGCCAGCTCAATCACCTTGTCCAAATCGCGCTTTACCATTTCATAGTCCGCAGCTTTCACTGCACTCTTCTCTCCCGGACCGGCTTTCAAATCATACTCTTTTTCCATCTTCTGGTATTCCAGCTGCTTATAACGGATGAGAGCACGGTTGAAATAAACCGGGAAGAAATGATCTTCTATAATAATAGCCTGATTCAAATCTTCAATGGCACTTGCAAAATCCTGCACCAGATAAAAGTCCAATGAACGTGCAAAACGTTTGTTCACATCATTCGGATCAGCCACAATGGCAGCAGTCTGTTCGTCAATGGATGCAAAATGTTTTGTAGCTTGTTCTTCCGTCAGAGGAGCTTCCTCATTAGTTATAATCAGACGGCCGGGAAGTACTTTCTGATTATTCAATGTTTCAATGAACTTATAATAGTTGACCTGCCGTTTCACATCATCGTGCTTTTCATAATAGGTAAGCACGAACATGGGCTGGGGAACAATATTCACATTCTTATCCTGCACGCGTCCACGATAGTCACTCTTATATTTTTCTTCTCCCTCTTCGTTGTCGGCAACCACTATCTTACGATAGTTGTTCATGTTCTTGTCGGACTTCTTACGGGTTTTATTATTCTCCGTATTATCGGCAGTCTGCTTATTAGGATCTACTCCGTTCTGTTTATCCAGCTGTGCTTTCAACACCTTGAATTCATCTGCATCAGCACCTTTCACATCCCCTATTTTCCTACGCGCCTGCGCTCTGTACTGATATCCCAGCAAGAAATTGGGATATTCATTTATCACCGTAGAATAATCTTTAATTGCCCCTTTATAATCTCCTGTCTGATCCAACAACAGACCACGGTTGAAAATAGCCATCATATTGTCGGGCTCCATTTCGATAACAAAATTAAAGTCTTGAATAGCCCGGTTGTCATCGCCTACTTGTGCACGTAACAAGCCCCGGTTATAATGGCCGATGAAATTATTGGGATCAATATCCAATGCAATATCATAGTCACTCATCGCTCCTCTCAGGTTATTCTGATGGTAACGGGCCAAAGCACGGTTGATATAAACACCTGAATTCCGGGTGGACAGACGGATGGCATGATCAAAATCGGCTTCCGCATCTTTATATCTCTGCTGTTGCAGACGAAGGATAGCACGGCTGGCCCATGTATCTGCATCATAACGGTCTATTTCAATCGCCTTGCCAAAGTCTTTTTCGGCAGCCAAAGTATCTTTCTGCTTCAAATCCACCTCACCACGCATCAAATAGGCCTTTGTATATCGGGGGGAAATGGCGATCAGCTTATCCAGATCATTCTTCGCCCCCTTATAATCCTCCTGTCTGATACGGCAAAGGGCCATATTATGCCATACCCCTATGTTCTCAGGATCAAACTCCAACGCCTTGGTATAATCTTCTATAGCTCCTGCAAAATTATTCTGCTGGATCCGTGCCAATCCACGCACCTGATAAGCACTTACCACAAACGGATTCCTCTCAATAGCTTCCGAACAATCACTCTCCGCCCCCTGAAAATCATCCAAATTTATCTTCGCCAGACCTCTATAGAAATAAGGATCAGACAAATAAGGCTTTGCATTAATCACCTGATTGAAATATTGAATCGAAAGGACATAATCCTCAAAATAAAGCGCATTACGCCCTATCGCCATCACCCTGTCCGTATTTATCTGTGCCGAAGCCACTACAGGGAACATTATTAATAATGTATAGAGTATCCGTTTTATCATTTTGTATTTATAAAAATACGGTTTTCCCACAAATGCGCCACTGGTGGCGCATAGATCAAAATTGCGGAGTTATCATTTTATAGTCTTGACCTTATAGGAGCAACGCGCCTTGCCCTTCAGCATGGCCCCCAGCTTTCCTTTAATCATCTGTTTGCGTAATGCAGACAAATGATCAATGAACATTTTTCCGTCCAGATGATCAAATTCATGCTGCATGACCCTTGCCAAATAGCCTTCCACCCACTCGTCATGTTCGTTCAGCTCCTCATCCAAATAAGTCACATGAATACGGTCCGGACGTTTCACCGTTTCATGGATACCGGGCAAACTCAAACAACCTTCTTCCATGCTGACTTCCTCTCCACCCACTTCTAAAATATGAGGATTTATATAGGCACGGCGGAAATCCTTGAATTCGGGCAAGTCGTCAGACATCACATCCAAATCAATAGTTACAACACGAATAGGCAGACCTATTTGCGGAGCAGCCAAGCCCACACCATCTGCACGATTCATGGTTTCAAACATATTTGCTATCAACTCTTTCAAATTAGGGTAATCCGGGGTAATATCCTCTGCTTCTTTACGCAACACCGGTTGTCCGTACACATAAATAGGTAATATCATTTTTCTTAATCTGTTTTTATTTATTAAATATATTTCTTCGACTCCAAATAAGACTGTAAGATTATCGTAGCACTGATTTCATCAACCAAAGCTTTGTTCTGCCTGTCTTTTTTCTTCAAGCCTCCATCCAACATGGCTTGGTGGGCCAATACGGACGTAAACCGCTCGTCAACAAACTCTACCGGTATATCCGGTAATTTTTTCCTTAGTTGATTGACAAAAGGGACAATATTACGCATATTTTCCGACTCCTGATTATTCATTTGCTTAGGATGCCCCACAATGATGCGTTCCACAGGCTCTTTTTCCACATATTTCAGAATAAAGTCCAGTAGTTGGTGTGTAGGAACAGTTGTCAACCCGTTTGCAATAATCTGCAAAACATCCGTCACAGCCACACCTGTGCGCTTTTTACCGTAATCTATCGCTAATATTCTACTCATATAGTTTGCAAAAATACAAATTTATTCCATACCTATTTTATATATAAAGATTAAAATATGCTTTTTCAACTGTTTTTTCAAAAGGAATGATTCATTTCGTTTAATTTTATTTGCTATTTAAAAAATAGTACTTATTTTTGCACCGAATATGTGGTTTAACGTAGAGGCCGCATAATTGTTAAATCGAAACAGGTATTTGTTATAAAATGAAAAATCAGAGCTCTTCCAAAGGAGTTTCATATAGATGTTTGTTGTATTGTATAGCTATATTGTTGCTTGTTATGATTCCATTAAAAAGTTTCAGCCAATCAACAGGAGAATTAACAACAGATAGTCTTGTAAAAATGGGATTTGAAAATGTAAGATGGACAGATACTCCTGAAGAAAGAGTTTATGTGGTTGAAAACAGTGCTTACAAAATTCAAGCGTTGGGTATCAGAAAGGCTGTAGATATCATACAGTCGATGGGATTACCCAAGGACAAATCTTGTAAGTTGATTGTTACCAACTATAATATACCTCAGGTCTCACTGACCTATCAGCCTCTTGCCGGTGACACAACAGTGGTAAGCGGTGAAGACTGGAAAGTCAGTTATGATATAGGTGACAGTTGGGACAAGGTGAAGAAAGAAAAGAAAAAGAACAGTTCGCTGTTTAAAGTAGATATTATGGTATATCCTCAATTATCATATATGAATATGATTATTACACAAATATATCAGGTGTTATTTGACTTAAGCCCAGCTATTGAAGTTTCCTTATGGCCAGGAAGTAAGTTAACAGGACAGATAAAGATACCTGTGTATAACGATGGATATGGGATATTGGAAGATAAAGTTCATCCGGGACATATAACCCTTTCCCAGCGTTTCCGTCTGCCATATAATATATATGGGAAAGCAACTATAGGCTATTTTAATGCAGACAGATGGGGAAGTGATTTATCATTGTTTTATCCGTTTAAAGACGAACGTTTCTCTATAGAAGCACGTATTGGTTATGTAGGTATAGGTTATTGGAATGGCTTCAAGCTACATTATGATACGAAAATGACAACAACATGGACAATTGGAGGAAACTTTTATTGGCCGAGATATAATACACAATTTAGCTTAAAAGGAGAAAGATATTTATTAGGAGAAAAAGGTATCAAGTTTGAAATGATACGTCATTTCCGATATGCGTCCATAGGTTTTTACGCAATGAAAGCAGAACATGCCAACAGTAATGGTGGATTCAGGTTTCAAGTCGCGCTTCCTTTTTATAAAAACAAAAGACATAAATATATACCGCGTGTAAACTTCTCAAATAATATGGGAATTATTTATAACGCAGGAAATGAACGAAAATATTATAAACAATATAAAGCTGAAACGAGTGACAACATAATGGAAAGTAATAGTTTTAATCCATATTTTATTAAATCAGAATTATTAAAATTTTAATTTTATCGAGATGAAAAAAAACAAATTTTTAAGTGGTTTAAGTGCTAAATTGGCACTGGCCATAGTAGCATTGACAACAACAATGTTTACTTCTTGTGAGAAGGAAAATATTGGAATTGAGGTTACCCCCGTAAATGCAAAATTTATTATAACCCCCGTGGTTATTGATGCGACTACAGGTACAGATGTAACTCAAAGTGCAGAAATTTCTTTCAGTAAAGGTAACGGAACCTACGAAGGTACACCTGAACTAGCTAGTGAATCCATTAATATAAATGCAAAATACGAGGGAATGACTGGTTCTGCATCAGTTACTATTCCTGCACTAAAAGCAGGTCAATTCGGTGCAAAAGAAGTTACTATTATCTTAAGCGAGAATTTCTTTGCACAAGAAGAAAGTAGTAATTCTCAAATAGAAACAACTAAACACAGTGGGTTCAAGGATAATACCAGTGATTATTGGTATTACATTACAGTAACTTACACTAAAAAAGAAGGTAGTGAAGTTATAAAGAACGATTATGAGGGAAACGACAGCGAAATAAATAACATTATAGATGCTTATAATAAAGGTGTCCGAGAAGACAAAGTGACTCTAAATGATGTACAGGTATTAGCACATTCCCGTTTTAGTGTTTTTGTGGACTATATGAAAACAACATCTGTTTATCAGATAATCGAAAAATCACCTAAAAGAGATGGAAATCCTGTTGCAAGCTTCACAGTCGATTCTTACAATACTATAGTTTCTCCTAAAAATGAGCAAATACCGGGTCATGGACATGCTCCAAGTCACGGCCACGGTCATGGACATGGAGATGACAGCAATGCCGGTGGTGGTATTATTATTGCAGACTAATAGCCAGTTAATATTTTGATTTAATCACTAAAAACATAATATAATGAAATATAAATTTTTAACCCTGTCTTTATTATTGGCAGGCGTATGTGCAACAACAATTAAAGCACAAGAAACTAATTATTATACTCCGAAATGGAGCGATAATATTTTTATTAGCGTAGGTGGTGGTATACACTCTGTAGCAAACGATGGATTTAACAGAATATCTCCGAATTTCAGTATTTCGCTTGGTAAATATATTACTCCGACTTGGGGAATACGCGGTCAAGTGAACGGAATATGGCAAAGTTTATGTTTACAAGAAATTGGCTATCACGAACACAACAAGAACTATGTTGGAGCGAATATTGATGCAATGGTAAACTTGTCATCTTTATTTGCAGGCGCTAATCCTAACCGTTTCTTTGAAGTTTATGGTTTTGTAGGTCCTCAGTTATCTGTTGCAAAATCTGCAAATGTTGTTTATACTTACGATGGCAACACAGGTGAAAGAACTGGTGTTTCTACATCCGGTGAAGCAAAAGCTAAAGCTCGTATAGGCGCTTCTGCCGGTTTAGGTTTAAAGTTTAACTTAAACAATAAATGGGCTATCGATGTTGAAGCTCGTGGTGCAATCGCTCCTTCAATCTTCGGTAACATCAGCGATCACCGTAAGGCAGAAGGTACAGGTATGATCACAGCAGGTGTAAGCTATACTTTTGGCGGCAAGAAGTTTGCTAAAGTTGAAGACCGTGTAGTAGAAAAAGAAGTGATCAAGGAAGTGGTTCGTGAAGTTCCGAAAGAAGTAGTCAAGGAAGTGATTAAAGAAGTTCCTAGCGCTGCAGAAGTTGCTATCTTCTTCAAGATCGGTAAAGCAAAAATCAGTTCGGAAGGTATGGTTAATGTACAGTTAATGGCTAAAGCTATCAAAGCTAATCCTAACGCCAAGTACAAAATCGCAGGCTTCGCTGATAAAGCTACAGGATCTGCTTCATTCAACCAGACTTTGTCTGAAAAACGTGCTCAGGCTGTTTACGATGCATTGGTTGCAGAAGGCGTAAAAGAAAGCCAACTTGAAAAAGTTGCTATGGGTGGAACAGACAACATGTTTGGCAAGAACTATCTGAACCGCGTAGTTATTCTGGAAGTAAAATAATCATTGCTACCTGATAAAACTCTGATAAATTAAAGAAGGGGGTATCGTAACAAACGATGCTCCCTCTTTTTTTCTTCAACTGCATTTTTAATCACATAAGCAGCAACAGCAAACAAACCGTATAACAAGAATCTACGAATCTTGGCTATACAATTCCGGAAACTTGAGGCAACATTTACCGAATCTTGTAACAAGATACCGGGCTATATCACAAACAAAAAGCTTTTTTAAAATACTCCCAGGATATATAAGCAAAGGGCATATAATGTTGCAGGTGCAAGATATATATCTTGCACCTGCAACATTACACAAACAAAAGCATTTACTTATCTTCAATAGACCAGCTTCACATTGTCAACCCAAAGCGTATTTCCGGGAGAACCGATAAAAGCTCCCCCATGACTGGACGAAAATTGCAGTATCATGTGGGTAGGATTCTCATTGGCCTCCGCCCATCCTGTTTCTTTAATCAAGACACTTTCTCCCTTACTATTTCTAGTATAATCTCTCTCTCTCAACCCCATCGTTTCATGATCATAAGACGGATGCTTGGTTATATCACCATACAGCACTTCATAAGTAGCACCATTCACCCAACCATCCGAGTCCTTATCATACTTCACCACCATAGTTCCTACCCTCTTCGCAGTAATATTTCCTTCAGCGTCCTCCATACGTTTTTGCAAAAAGAAAACAGTTATCGCACAATCCTGCCCTGCCACCTGACCTTTCTTGCTGAAGCCTGTCAACCGGATACGATCTTTCTCACCAGACATCTTTACCTTATAATCATAACGGACAGCTTTGGGACGTTGGGTAAAAGGAACTCCCCAATTCATATTCTTCTCAGCATTCTTGGTTCCTGTTATCGGCTCCAGCATATCACCTAAATAAATGGATCCGGCTGCCAATACAGTAATATTCACCATTCCCAATACCTTGACGCTCTCTATATGCGTTTCCAGACGAGCACAATATCCATTGTCCCGTTTGTCCCTGTAAACAGAATTATTTGTTTTAACAATGCCCACTACCTTAGCCATCACATTAGAGGTTCCCCAAGGAGACCCTCCCATATTCTTATAAGGTTTGTTACCATCTATTTCCTTTGTAGGGCCTATCTCATAAAGAAGTTTGGTATTGCCGCCTATAACACCGGACTCATGAACCTTACGGATTATCCACTGATCCATATCTCCGTATTTTATAGGTACCACCTTTTCCTGGGCAAAGCCATACAGCGGTGCTATAGCCAAAAGAGCAGCGACCGATAATCTGCCATAATATTTCATACCCTTAGTTTTTATTGTTGTTTAGAACCGGCAAAGCTATAAAAAAAAGCGGCAACTTCACAGTTGCCGCTTTTAATAAAGAAAAATAGACTATATTTTCTTCTTAATTTACCAAAAAGAAATCATTAATATACTCTATATAGTAACCATGCCTTTTGGAAATCGTCACGGTTAGGATATTTTGCCTTAAATTCCTCCTTTGCCTGAGTAGCCTCCGCACGGTCATCGTATGAAGATGCTATAACGCGATACGTATTTCTTTCAGCATTATAAACCACTTTGGCATTATAGCCTTGGCCATCCAAATATTGTTTCAGACCTTCCGCATTCGCTTTCACGCCAAAGCTACCACATACTACGCTATATGCTTTTAAGCCGTCACCTGAAACCAGTTCTACTTTCTCTTCGCGAACCGGACCGGCAACAGGAGCAGTTGTCACGGGGGCAGATACTACCGGAGCAGCTTCAACCGGAGTCGCTTCTACCTGATCGGCAGGAGCTTCAGCCAATTCCTGTTGTTTTGCCTTTTCATAAGCCTTCTTGTAAGCACTTTCGCTAGATTTACATGAGGAAAATGCCAAGGCTACGCACAATCCCATACCCAACACAACTAATTTTTTCATGATTACTCAATCTTTTATAAATTAATACTCTAGTTTAATTCCATTATATTGGTGCAAAAGTAGCAATATATCAACAGCTTTCACAGCAAGAACGGAGTTAAATTTAGTTAATCAGAGAAGAATCTCCAATTTCTATTCAAAAATAGACAAAATAAACAACAACATTCAGTTTTATTTGTTAGATTTGTAAGGTACAAAAAACAAAAAACTATGAAAGGATTAAGTATTTTAGCTGCATTCCTAGGCGGAGCCGTAGTTGGTGCAGCAGCCGGTATTTTATTTGCTCCTGAAAGCGGAGAAGACACTCGTAGCAAAATTGCTGATGCTTTACGTAAAAGAGGTATCAAATTAAGTCGCACAGATATGGAAAATCTGGTCGATGAAATTGCAGCCGAGGTAAAAGAATAAGCAACGCCCACAAAAGTGTATTGTCATTCCGGATACAAGTCCGGAATGACAATAATTTTTAAATCAAAACTCCACGCATGTTTGCAAACGATAAAAATATAGATAATCTGCAACAACTTCTGGCAGAGCTTAAAAAGTACGCAGAGTTACAAAAGGATTATGTAAAACTACATTTAGTAGAAAAACTTACTATACTGATATCAACCCTCATCCTTGTCTTTATATTATTGATATTAGGTATTATCGCCCTTTTCTACTTATCATTTACATTGGCCTATGTACTCGCACCTCATGTAGGCGGGCTTATGGCCAGTTATGGAATCATTACCGGATGCATTATTCTGCTGATTCTGTTAATCGTTTTATTCCGCAAACGGCTGATTGTTCAGCCTATGGTAAATTTCCTTGCCAACTTGCTTTTAAATGACAACTGATTATGAAAGAGAATACTCCTAATAAAACGCCCATCATCACTTTGGAAGTGATAGCACAACGAAAAGCTGAGAAGTTGGAAGAAGTACAGCAAGCTAAAAAAGAAATGGTACAAACCATACATGAACTTTTTGCGCCTGTAGAACACAAAGGAGGCGTAGAAGGCATTATGCAACATATCAATACAGGAATCGCCGTTTATGACGGAGTACGGACCGGTATCAAGATCATGCAAAGAATCAGAGGATATTTCCTGAAAAAAAAGAAATAACTTAGTATTAACCACAACATTTTATCCACATGAAAAGACAGCTACTAGGTGTGGCGGCAATTTTGTTGTCAATTTCCACGTATGCACAGGACAATCCATTATGGATGCGTTATTGTGCCATTTCTCCGGATGGAACCACCATCGCATTCACCTATAAAGGTGACATCTACACAGTACCTTCTACAGGCGGCAGGGCCAGTCAGATTACAACCAACCCTGCCCACGACACCAAACCCATCTGGAGCCCTGACGGAAAAAAAATTGCTTTCGCATCAGACCGAATGGGAAGTATGGATATTTTTGAGGTAAACAAGGAAGGGGGTATCCCCAAAAGATTAACTACCCATTCGGGTAATGAAACCCCGGTGGCTTATAAAGATGCCGGACACATTCTGTTTCTAGCCAATATAATGCCAACAGCAGAAGACGCACAATTCCCCTCCGGACAATTCCAACAAGTATATGAAGTCAATACCGAAGGCGGACGCCCCATCCTCTTCTCTTCCATGCCGATGGAAGATATCAGTATCAATCATACAGGCAATACTTTACTCTACCATGACAAAAAAGGATATGAAGACCCTTGGCGTAAACATCACACTTCATCCATTACCCGCGATATTTGGCTGTGTTCTCTGAATGGAAACCGTACCTTTCGCAAACAAACTGCTTTCAATGGTGAGGACCGCACTCCCGTTTGGGCTTCAGATGATAAATCATTCTATTATTTAAGTGAGGAAAAAGGCTCATTTAATATTTTCAAACGTGATATTGACGGTAATACATCCAAACAAATTACCAACCATACCAAACATCCGGTACGCTTCCTGAGTGCTGCCTCCAATGGAACATTATGCTATGGATATGATGGCGAAATCTACACGGTAAAAGAAGGTGCCATTCCGCAAAAAGTTCAGATTTCCATTGTCACCGACAAGAACGACAAAGATCTCATCCGCCAGATCAAGCGTAACGGAGCAACAGAGATATCCCTTTCGCCCGATGCAAAGGAAATTGCTTTTGTACTACGCGGAGATGTATATGTCACATCAACAGAATACAGCACTACCAAACAAATCACCAATACTCCGCAACAGGAACGCGATATTCACTTTTCTCCGGACGGAAGAAGTATTGTTTACGCTTCCGAAAGAAACGGATTATGGCAGATTTATCAAACCAGTCTAGCTAAAAAGGAAGAAAAACAGTTCGCTTACGCAACCGATATCAAAGAGGAAAGACTGACCAATTCGGATATCACTTCATTCCAACCTCAATACAGTCCTGACGGCAAAGAAGTAGCCTTTCTTGAAAACCGTACTACCATCCGTGTTCTGAATCTGAAATCAAAAGCTGTACGCACCGTCATGGACGGCAAGTACGAATATTCTTATAGTGACGGCGACCAATGGTATCAATGGAGTCCGGACAGCAAATGGATTCTTACCAACTACATAGGTATTGGCGGATGGAATAACAAGGATGTTGCACTGGTCAACGCATCTGGTAACGGAGAAATTCATAATCTGACCGAAAGTGGATACAGTGACGGCAATGCCAAATGGGTATTGGATGGAAAAGCCATGATTTGGGAAAGTGACCGCGCAGGATTCCGCAGTCACGGAAGCTGGGGTGCTGAAGCGGATATCTATATCATGTTCTTCGACCTGGACGCATACGACCGTTTCAGAATGAGCAAGGAAGAGCTTGCCTTGCTGGAAGACTCGGAAAAGAAAGACAAAGAGAAGAGTGAAGAGAAGGAGAAGGCCGATCATAAAAAAGATAAAAAGAAAGACTCCAAGAAAGAAGATGACAAGAAGGAAGTAAAACCACTGGTTTTCGACCTTGAAAACAGCCGTGACCGTGTGATTCGTCTGACTGTAAATTCTTCACGATTGGGAGATGCTGTATTAACTCCGAAGGGTGACAAACTATATTATCAAGCAGCCTTCGAAAGCGGATATGATTTATGGGAACACGATCTTAAAGAAAACAAGACTAAAATCGTCATGAAAAAAGTCGGTGGCGGAGCCCTGCTTCCTGATAAGAAAGGCGAGAATCTGTTCCTTTGCAGCCAAGGTGGTATCAAGAAAGTCACTGTCAGCAGTGGTGAAACCAAACCTGTAGAATTCGAAGCTTTCTTCGACTACCAACCCTATGGTGAACGCGAATATATTTTCGATCATGTATGGCAACAAGTAGAAGATAAATTCTATGTAAAAGATCTGCACGGAGTAGACTGGAAAGGCTATCACGAAGCATACGCACGCTTTCTTCCATACATCAATAACAATTATGATTTTCAGGAAATGCTGAGTGAAATGCTGGGTGAGTTAAACGGTTCGCACACCGGAGCACGTTACTACTCAAACGGCCCTATACTATCCACAGCGACCCTAGGAGTATTCTATGACGAAACTTATGATGGTGACGGGTTAAAAATTAAAGAAATATTGGCAAAAGGTCCATTTGCCGTGAAAAAAACGGATGTTACTCCCGGTTGCATCATCGAGAAAATTGACGGCAAACCTATCGTGAAAGGGCAAGACTACTTCCCGCTGCTGGAAGGCAAAGCCGGAAGAAAAGTGTTACTGGCCATATATAATCCGGCTACCGGCAAACGTTTTGATATCACCATCAAAGCTATCAGCATGGGCGAACAAAGTAACTTGCTGTACAAACGTTGGGTAGAACGTTGCCGCAATATAGTCGATAAGTTATCCGAAGGCCGCATCGGCTATGTACACGTAAAAGGCATGGACAGTCAAAGTTTCCGCGAAGTATATAGTGAAGTATTGGGACGCTGCCGCAACAAAGAAGCTATTATTGTTGACACACGCCACAATGGAGGCGGATGGCTACATGATGACTTGGCCACTTTATTAAGCGGCAAGGAATATCAGCGTTTCGTTCCACGCGGACAATACATAGGCAGCGACCCATTCAATAAATGGCTCAAGCCATCCTGCGTATTGGTATGCGAGGACAATTACAGTAACGCACATGGCTTCCCATGGGTTTACAAGGAATTAAAGATAGGCAAACTGATTGGTGCTCCGGTTCCGGGCACAATGACTGCCGTATGGTGGGAAAACCAGATCGACCCGAGCATTGTGTTCGGTATTCCTCAGGTGGGTTGTATGGATATGCGTGGACAATATGCGGAAAATCACCAACTTTCTCCAGACATTGAAGTTTATAATACTCCAGAAAAGGCATTGGCAGGTGAAGACCAGCAGTTGGAAGCAGCCGTACAAGAAATGCTGAAAACAATAGGGGAAAAGAAATAAAACAATCCCATCCTGATAAAAAGAAAAGGGTGTCAAAACACAACCTTTGAGGAAAAGGACTTTTCATCCGAGGCTACTTTGACACCCTTTATCAGCCATAAAAAGAGCCGTATCAACTCTACTCCCGAGTAATGATACGGCTCTTTTCTATACATTACAGCAAGATAATGTATGGGGCATCTATGCTGAGCATACTTAAATATGTCATAATGATGCTCTATAAGTTGTTCCCACTCATGCCCTCATTTCCAACTATAACCCACTCATTGTAAAGTCATTACCCTCACACCTCATTCTCATCTCTTAAGACACTCATTCACAATATAATATACATGCACAAGCCTATAAACCGGTTATTTGGTAAGCCCCCTGTTTTTTCAGCTTTTCTTCCTTGCACAAACGGCATAAATAACGGTGCCGTAGTTTGTATCATACTGTTCTTCTTTGACGATTAAAAGTTCAATATCTGTTAATCACGAATGTAATTAAGTCTAATCACTATTGTAGTTAACTTTAACCACTACTGTAATTAAACTTAGTCACAGTGGTGAATAAGCAATTACAAATATATAAAAGTGAGAAAATAAAAGGGAGAAAACAGATAAGAGACAGGGAAATATGCATACATAGACTACCGCCAACTCGCTGCACAAGCCATGCAGCTGCTTTATAAGAACGAACGTTATGGGTTGAATGATGAAAATGAGAAGGTATTGTGGCAAAACAACATCGAATTTGAGTAAATTTCGCCTTTGGAACAGTTGTTTAAATGTCACTTCTATTCCGCCACTACAGAGAAGAAGGGAGAAAGGCTGACCGCACATGAAGATTTTCAATTATTTGCAAGAGTACAAGCGTGAAAAGCCTGTCAATCAACAAGATAAATTAACACAGACACATTATACGCAAACTGAACATTCACCCAAAAGCCAGCAGAAAAGGTACTTTATATCACATGATAAAGTTAGAATAATTTATTTTCAATCATCTGTGTTAGTGAGGGCAATGCCCTCACTAACACAGATGCTACCATCACTAATAAGCAGTTCATTATAAACCAGTTAGAGCCAAAGTGAGGGCATGAGGGCATTTTCGCGTCCAACTTTCTATTTGTTAAGTTGAAAGGGATGGCTTCTATTCTCCGGTATGAAAGACACCATTTCCGGCATCGCACCAACTTATCTTGCTCTTTCTTTCCAAAGACGAGTCATATCTTCCAAAGTCTTTCCTTTTGTTTCAGGAACCATCTTCCACACAAACAGAGCTGCAAGCACACAAATCACGCCATAAAGCCCATAGGCAAATACCGGACTGAATTCATACATGGCAGGAAAAGTGGAAGAAACCAGATAATTGAATATCCACTGGAAAGCTACAGCAATAGCCACTGCCTTGCCGCGGATAGTATTCGGAAATATCTCTGCAATCAACACCCAGCAGATAGGTCCCCATGACATCATAAAGAATGCAGCATAAACTATGATGGAAAGAACAGGAAGAATACCTCCCACCTGAAACTCATCACAAAACGCAACACAGAATGCACCTACAGCCATGCCAATAGAACCAACAATCAACAAGGGTTTACGTCCCATCTTCTCTACGGTAAAGATGGCAATCAATGTAAAGAGAATATTAACTACCCCCATTACCACAGTCTGCATCATACCATCGCCACCGCCACCGATTTTTTCAAAAATACGCGGTGCATAATAAAGCACAGCATTAATGCCGATAGCTTGCTGAAATACAGAAAGCAAGATGCCGACTACAATAACTGTCAGCCCGTATGTAAGCAGTTTTTCCGTTTTCTCGGAAGTCACAGCCTTTATTTCAGACAAAATAGTTTTAGCCTTATCTGTTCCATTTACTTTTTCAAGTACAGAAAACGCTTTATCATCCTGATGGGTCATAGCCAAATAGCGCGGAGTTTCAGGAACCAAAAACAATAAAATGCCAAATAATGCAGCCGGAACCGCTTCTGAACCAAACATATATCTCCAACCATCGGAAACAAGCACTTCATCCGGCATACCATCTTTAATCATATAATTGACAAAATAGACTACCAACATGCCAAAAATAATAGCAAACTGATTACAGGAAACCAATTTACCACGAATTTCGGAAGGGGCAATTTCGGCAATGTACATCGGACAAACAGCAGAGGCAAGTCCTACACCGATTCCCCCGATGATACGATAAAAGTTAAAAGCAAGGATCAATGCAAACGAAGTATCTCCTTTAGAGAAAAATAAAAATTCGGGATAATAAGAGCCTAAAGCAGACAGGAAGAACAATAAAGCAGCCAGACGCAACGAATTACGACGTCCTAGCCCCGAAGCAAAATAACCGGAAAAAGCACTGCCAATGACGCAACCTATCAATGCACTGGAAGCAGTCACGCCATGCCAGAAAGCATCTAATCCCAAATGTTTTTGCAGAGCCTGCTCCGCCCCCGAAATAACAGCTGTATCATAACCGAAAAGTAAACCGCCGAGAATGGCTATAAACACCACTCCCATCAGATAGAAATTGTTTTTCTTGTTTTTCATAATAAAAGAATTATAATAGTTTTCGTAATAAATACAATAACAAAGCTGTGCGAAAATAATCATTAATACGTAATTCTATTATAATTCTCCAACCATTTTAAATCTTTTTCACATCAAGGAAAAACAAGATTATTCCGTCTGAACTGTTCTATGTCTTCCTTTTTTAATCCTATCTTATCCAATGACTTAGGAAGATTATGGTCATTAAGATAATAACGCGGACGAATGAGATATTGTCTGTTTGCTACCGATAGGCTATCTGCCCTATAAGGTGTCTGTACCCCTGCCAAATTCAGCATGGTATGAAACACGGAAGCATTTCCCGCCACCGGTTTTTCACGGTTCTGCAATATAGCTTCATGTACTTCCACATTCTTTTCTCTATATGTTTTGGACAACCAAATTAAAAATGGCACATGCAGTTGATAATAAGACGGGACCGGGGATGCGTGTAAAAATAATTTTCGATTATCATCAAAAATATCCTCTCCATGATCCGAAGTATAAAGCATAGCCGAAAAAGAGTTTGTTTTCTGCAATAAAGTGATCAAAGAAGCCAGGAAACCATCTGTATAACGGATGGTATTATCATATGCATTCATCAAATACTCTTTATTCTCATATTTGGCGTCTGTCAGATTATCCGGTTTAAAGACAGACATGGATTCGGGATAACGTTCTTTATAATTAAAATGTGATCCATAGGCATGCAGCACGATGAATAATTTTTGATGACCTGCCTTTAGCTCCTTTTCTACCAGAAACAATAGTTCGTCATCCGAAATATTGGCTCCTTTCGGAGCATCTTTCTTGATAAACTTCCAATCATCTGCCTCCATCCCCAAAAAATCAATAAAAGAATGGTTAGGAAGCTGGTTCGAAAAAAAGGCAGTATGAAATCCTGCTTCCTTGAAAGCGGTAATGATTCCTTTCTGTCTATAAAGACAGTCATAATCCTCAGCCGAAGCTGCCGAAAGCAACATAGGCACACTTTTATGAGTAGTATTAGACTGGGTAAGCACATCCGTGAAAGTTACCACCCCCTCCATTTTATCAAGTAATGGAGTAGTATTCCTTTCATAACCATAAAGTCCGAAATTACAGGCACGGGCCGTTTCCCCTATCACCAAGACATAAACTTCCCGGCTGTTTTCATCATGTGCGGCACTGGCATTAAAAGTAAAATCCCTTGAAGTTTCCGCATATCCGGCTGTTTCGCCCGCACGTTCTGCAGCCAATACTAGATTATAACATACATTAGCCGGATACATTTCGATCTTTACTTGATAATCACGTTGCGTCGCATAGCAGATAACGGTCAATAACGCTCCTGCAACAATGCCTGCCAAGGCATACTTACGTTGAGAACGAATAAAAGAATATTCCAACTGATTACCCCGGGCCCATGAAAAACCTCCCAAGACCAAAGCAGGAATGTAAACAACAAAAACACCAATTACAGCCGGCAGTAAATTATCCAACAGTTCCAGCGCCTCCCCGGAATTAGTAGTTGTCAGATTCAGGAACATATCTACTGCAATGATAGAACGCCCGAACAGGTATAGCAATACCAGTTGGAATGCCGCAAAGAAAACAAACGGAAATAAGATCCAAATAGTCTTTCCAGGTTTACGCCCCAATGTCATAATCAACCAATAAACCGATACCGGCAGAATGACATTACAAATACGTGCCCAAAGTGTCATTTGCTGTTCTGTAAAAAACAATGCCACATTGGGAATGGCCAAGACAACGATGAACAGAACGAACAACCGTTGTGGCTCACAACACCACTGAATAAATTCTTTAAAATGCTTCATTTATATTAAAGATAAAACCAGACTGTCCATTTTTTCCAAATCCATAGTCCAGACGAACATTTACATTCTTTTTAAACTCCCAACGATAACCTATTCCATAATTAGGCAACACTCTGTCCATGCACAAAGCACTGAACTTATTGAATACAGTTCCGGCCCCTATCCAAACTACAACACCATTACGTTTCCATACATGCTGACGCAGTTCCACCTGCCCCTCTATTTTATGCTTGTCACGATAGCGCCCTTCGTAATAACCACGCATGGAATACGAGTTTCCCAACAACGCCATCATGGCCCATGACGGATTACCGAAATTAAAAGTACCGCGTAATTCTCCTGCCAACAATCCTCCTTTCCATACAGGATGATAATAACTGGTACGCAAATCCGTAGTACTGAATGCATAATCGTTTCCTAAAAACTTAGGACGGAAACACTGGGTAATATTCAAATAATATCCCTTATGGGGATTGGTCAACACATCGCGCGAATCATATGCCAAAGAAAGGCCCACTCCATAATTAGCAGTAGTAAGATTCATCCCCTCCAGTAGTTCGGGGCGTTCCATATTCTTACCATGCACATAATCATAAGATGCCATAGGACCTACATATAGATTATCCGCTATCCGAAACAGGAAACTAGCTTTAACTTGTGCTTGCCAGCGATCTAAATCAGATTCATTGGCATCTACCTTACCCATATCGTACCCTATTCCCCAAAACTTGGAAGGAAAGGAATAAAAATAAAGAGTATAATCCAGCCGGTATTTGTCCTGCGGAAAGATATGAGTTCCGCGTATCCCCAACATATAGAAGCCAACAGTGGAAACATCTCCGAATAAAGATACATTGGACGGAGGAAGAAGCATGTCATTTCTATCGGTACGATAAAGCCCCGCCGCCACCAGTCCCAGCCCCAGTTTGGTATCCGTACTGTAATGTGGTCCGCCAATAATACTGAAATCAAATTTCTTATGATTCTTATCTTTATTAGCATCATTAAAATAGTCCAGAAACTTTTTGAAAAAAGTCCTTTTCTGTACTGTGCTGTCTTTGTGTTGCGTTGTCGTATCTTCAGGCAAATAAAACAGCCCACCCTCTTGCGTGACTGCCAAAGCCGCATCTGCCATACATATAAAGATTACGATCCAAAATGATATTTTCTTCATTGTAATCTATTCTTTTTTCCACTGTTAAAACAAGCTTTACAGTAAACATAAACTGAATAAAAACAAATAAAGCAGGTCTGGATACAAAGATAGCCAAACCTGCTTTATTGTGACTTTTTTATATAATAAGAATCTGGTCTGAATTTACCTATTTCTGTCCTAAATACCTTATACCGGTTGCTTTTCTGTAATCAGCCAACGCAATCTTCTGCTCATAATAAGATTGGATAAGGTTTGTATATGCCTGTATCCATGTCAGCTGTGCAGAAAGCACATCCAAAATAGTCAACTTACCTTCAGTATAACTAAAAGTGTTCAAATCCAAGTTCTCTTCTGCCAGTTTGCAGTTCTCCTCGGCAATACTTATCTGACGGGTATTCTCGGTCAGACTAGTCCACGCCTTCGCCACTTCTTTGCTTATTTGGTCTTGCTTATCTTGCAATGCATACTGCTTGCTTAATAAAATAGCCTTCTGTGCAGCCGTCGATTTAAAGCGGGCTCCCCAATGGAAAATCGGCAATTTAATAGAGGCATACACATTACTATTAAACATAGTTTCGCCCGAAATGTTCAACATCTGTGTTCCCCATGTCTCTTTAAAACCGATAGAAAGAGAAGGATTGTACTTGGCGGCAGCCAGACTTACCTGTCTTTTCTGATAATCCACATCCAACTGTGAGATAGCATAATCGGGACGCACATTCAAGGCTGTTTCCGCTCCAATAAAGGCAGGCATAGGCAATATGGTAGAAATAGAATCCGTCAAATCCATTTCAGCCAGCGGTTCCAATCCCATCAGCACATTCATATTCTGCAAGGCGACCTGATAAGACTGGTAGCTGCTGGAACGTTGCAATTCAGCCTCTTTCAAACGGGTCTGCATCTGAATGAGATCCGTCTTGCTGATATAGCCATCATCGTACTTATCTTGCAGCACTTTGGTCAACTGCTCAATAATCTGCACATACTGGCACATCGTTTCATACATTTCTTTTTGTGCGGCTGTTCCCCAATAACTGGCTTCAGCAGCATAGATAATATTATCCGTTGTCAAATCCACCGACTTATCCGCCATCTGGGTTTGTATTTGGGAAGCCTTGTAATTGTGATAGATGCTTCCACCGGCATAAATAGGTTGTGATACCCCTACTTCGGCACTGTATGAATCGTGCTCCATAGGAACAGCCATTCCGCCAAAATCCATCTCGTATTTGTTAATACGATACTGATAGCTTCCCGTTGCATCAACAGCCGGGAAGAAAGCGGTTTTTGCCGCTTTCATAGCCTTCTGCATAGCTGTACGTTGTGCCACACTCTGTTTTAAGGTTTGGCTATAATCCAGTACCTTTTGTTCAAAGGTAGAATAATCCACGACAGTCTGAGCCGAAAGTGTACCGGTCATACAAGCCATACCTATAATATAGATCATCTTAGTTTTCATTATCTGTCTGCTCTGATTTTAAAGAAAATACAATAAGTTACCGGAAGAACAAAAATGGTCAGTACCGTCGATACGAACAAACCACCCATAATGGTAGCCGCCATACCTGCAAACATGGCATCGCCCAACAATGGAAGCATACCCAGAATAGTAGTTCCGGAAGCCATGGTCACCGGAACGATACGTGTCTTGGTAGCCTCGACCACGGCAGGCACAGCCCCCTTTCCATCCTTCAACTGAAGTCCGATTTCATCGACCAGCACAATGGCATTCTTGATATTCATACCAATCAACCCCAACAGACCGAGGATGGCAAAGAAGTCCAATGACTTGCCAAACAAGAGCAATCCCCATACCACACCGATAAACACCAGCGGCAACATAAGCATAATCAATACCGGCTTGCGGTAGTTGCTGGGGAAAAGAAACAGCAGAACCACATAAATCAACAGGAAAGTCAGCGGAATATTCTTCGCCAATGCAGCGTTACTTACATCCTGTGTTTCCTGCTCACCGAAATATTTCATTTTATACCCTTCGGGCAACTGCATCTGCTCTTGTACGGCAGTAAGCACCTGTTTAAACGCAGCCATCGTATTGGCTCCACGTTTAGGTTCACATTGCATCATCATACAACGCTCGCGGTTAAAGCGACGGACTACATTATAATCATAACCCAAAGCGAAATTATCGATTACCTGTTCCACTTTCACGGAATTTCCTTTCGTACTGAATACAGGCACACTTTTCACATCATTCAAGTTCATTTTTTCCACATCCTCATCTTTCAGCAGGATAGGCAAGGAAACATCCCCCTCACGATATTCTCCCAAAGGCAAACCATTGGTAGCCGTACGGAATGAGTTGGCAACCTGCTGACGGGTAATCCCCAAGCGTAAACCTTTCTGTTGAGAGAACATCGGTTTCCACACGGGCACCTTATCTCCCCAGTTGGAACGGATATCCGTCACCATATCACACTGGCGGGCTATTTTTTTCGCCCTTTCAACCAATGCGGTCAATGTATCGGGATTTTCACCGATAAAACCGATCTCAATAGCAGCTTCAGGCACCGGAGACAAAGCAAAAAGTGCCGAACGGGTAATGATATTGGGAAAGTTCTGAGTCATGTGCTCATAAAACTGCTGTTCCACTTCGGCTGCATCTTCGGGGTCTTTAGTTTCCACCATCACATTGGCATAGTTAGACTTCGGTCCAAAAGAAGAACTTGCCAAATAGTAACGCAACGGAGTACCACCCAATGTCACCGAATATGATTTAACTTTCTCATGATTCTTCAAGTAATCCTCCACCTTCATCACATCCTGATCTACCGCATGAATACTAAATCCCTCAGGGAATACCAGATCAGCACGGAAATAAGGCTTATTCATTTTCGGGAAAAAACTCTGAGGCATAACAGCCATAATAACCAAAGAAAGCACCAAAGTTACAAAAACCGTGGTCAATGTCACAAAACGGCGTTTAATCAGCAAGGTCAGAAACTTCTCGAATTTATGATAGAGTTTAGTATCATACGGGTCTTTCATCGCACCGCCGGGAACAGCTTCTTTCAAAATAAAATTACCAAAAGTCGTAGTCTGGCACAAAGCCAGAATCCAGCTCAATCCCAGTGATACAGCCAATACAACAAATAGCGGTTTCACAATCTCAGCCACGGATGCCGGTGCCAGATACAAAGGCAGGAAAGAGCAGATAGCAATAAAAGTAGCGCCCAGCAATGCCCATTGCGGCTTGATGGCTCCCTCTATCAATGACTGATAACGTGATTTTCCGCGCTTGATACCTATCTGCGCATTATCTGTCACCACAATGGCATTGTCCACCAGCATCCCCATGGCGATAATAAATGCCGCCAAGGAAGTACGGTTCAATCCTACCCCCCACATCAACATAATAAGCAAAGTACCACCTACCGAGAAAAGTAACGAACTACCTATCAGCATACCGGCACGCGATCCCATCACCACAAAGATAATCAGGATAACAATAACCAATGATTCTATCAAATTCAGGATAAAGCCATTATTCGCCTCATCGGCAATCTTGTCCTCAGGATAAAGCGAGGTCAGTTCAATGCCGATAGGCAACAATTGCTCTATTTCCGCCAACCTTTCGTCCACTGCTTTACCCACAGCTACCACATTATCCTTTGCTCCACTGGCCACACCTATACCGATAGCACGTTTACCATTGACCCGCATCAAGGTTGAAGGCGGATCATAATATCCACGCTCCACTGTTGCAATATCCCCCAAACGGGCTTCCCGTCCGTCCTTGCTGATAATCAACTGGTTTTCTATATCTTCCAGACTGGTATAAGTCCCTTCCGTACGCAAGCGCAACTGATAAATTTCTGTCGCTATATCTCCTGTATTCACCTGTATGTTCTGCTTCTGCAAAATGCCCATAATCGAAGTGGGATCAATACCCAATGCCGAAAGTTTGGAGGTAGATATCTTGACATTGATCACTTCGGTCTGCTCTCCGTATAACATTACTTTCTGTACTCCCTCAATCGGAGTCAACTGAGTACGGATACGCTGTGCCCAGTCACGCAAATCGGTATACGAGAAGCCCTCATCAGCTGTCAAAGCATAATAAATACCATACACATCACCAAAGTCATCATTTACAGTAATGGTAGACGCCCCACTGGGCAACTTGGGTTGTATATTCGCCACTTTACGACGTAATTCGTCCCATTTTACAGGCATATAATCCGGATCAATCGTAGGCTGAAGTTCAATAGAAATCTTAGACAGTCCGAAATAAGATTCCGATTTAATCTGATATACATCTGTCATGGACTGAATTTCACGTTCAATCGGTTCCGTAATCAGTTTCTCCACTTCATGTGGATTCGCTCCCGGATACTGGGTAACCAATACCGCAGTCTTTATCACGAAAGGCGCATCTTCTTTCTTAGGCAGCTTGAAGAAGGAGATTACTCCGCCTATCAACAAAATAGCCAAAAAGAAATAGATAACCTTCCGGTTCTCCAAAGAATATTTTGGAATATTCATGATATGCTCTCTCCTTTTTTATTCTGTTAATATTTTTACTTGCTGGCCATCTACCAGATAAGACGCTCCGGCAGACACAACCTGTTCGCCCGGTTCAATATTTCCGGATACTATCAGGTCGTTACGTCCTACAATAATTCCCTCATCACTGACTTTACGCAGTTCTACTTTCTGTGTAGACGGATTATATATAAATACGATCTTGCTATTCAAGTTATTATCAAACACTACAGCGGACAAAGGCACTGTAATTCCTTCTTTTACCACATCATTCTCAATATTGACAATAACACGGCAAGAAAAGCCCACCGATACCTTATATTTTTTCAAATCAAATTCCGGATCATCAATGTAAAGGAATACAGGAACTCCTGCCCCATCGGGAGAAGCCTCTACATACTCCTTTACTTTTGCCTGAAATAATTTTCCTTTATAGGCATCAAATTCTACGTAAATAGTAGAAGGAGAAGTTACATAAGAAATATTCGTTTCGGGGATAGTGAACTCCACTTGCAATTTAGCTGGATTAATCAAACACACCACTCCTTGTCCTGGCTGTACACGCTGATAGTTTTCAACATATTTTTTTTGGATAAAGCCATCAAATGGAGCGCGTAGCTTGGTGTCATTCAATGTGTTTTGCGCATTTTCAAATGCCGATTTGGCATTGGTATACGAAGCTTGGGTCGTTTCGAACTCTTGCATGGAAATAGCATTCTTGGCCAACAGTTTCTCTGCGCGTTGCATCTGTGATGACGCCTTTTGGAATGAAGCCCTCTTAGCGTCATAATCCAGTTTGTAATCTGTCGGATCAATTTCGGCCACTACCTGTCCTTTCTTCACCCGTTGTCCTTCGAGTACATTCATTGCTACCAGCGGACCGGACATTTTAAATGCCAAGTCACTGAACTGATCAGGCGACACAACACCTGAATACGATTTTTCGATCCTGCTTAACGAGGTCACTTCCACCAATTTCACGGGACGAGGACCGCGTTCTTGTGCAGGTTGCTGTCCGCAAGAACAGAACACTGCCGCAATCATTGCCATAATAGACAAATTTTTACCTTTCATACTGTTTATCTTCACTATTAGTTTCGCTGCAAAGTTCTTATAATTATTAAAAGCGTACAAGTGCTAACAGTAAGATATATTAGTCTATTTTTAAGCATTTTCTTTGTTATCTGCTCTAACTGCCCTATATTTGTGGTGCATAATCAAAACCTTCTTTATTTTTATGAAGTATATAGATGACATTAACTTATTTAAATCGAATAAGGATTTCGTTGCAGAAATTGACATGACAGGATCATTAGGCCGTATTTACCACTACCCGCAACGAATGGAAGGATGCTTGTTCCTTCTGTGCCTGCGAGGTGAATGTGACATAACGATCCATCTGTCTGAACACAAGATACAAAAGAACGACATTGTCACTATTCTGCCAGAAACCTTTGTACATGTTCACCGGCAAAGTCCCGACTGTCGTCTGTACTTGATAGGATTCAACAAAGAGTTGCTGAACGGAATAAATCTCTTCAATTCCACCATGAACTATCTTTCAGCCCTGATTGACACGCCCATTATCCCTCTGCGTCCCGAAATAACCGAGTTGTTTCAAGACTATTTCCTGTTGCTGATAAAAATGAAACGTATGGGAGCCAAGCCCAATAAAGACTTAATCAGCACCATGCTGCTCACTATATTGCACGGTGTAGGCAGCATTCATCAGAACACCAATGTAACCACACGTACTTTCAACCGTGGAGAAGAAATTGTGAAACGCCTGGTCCAATATATCATCAAACATTATACGAAAGAACGGAGTGTAGCTTTTTATGCCGACCTGCTTCATATATCCCCTCAGCACCTCAGTACTACAGTCAATAAGATTACGGGAAAAACTGTTACAGATATCATCGCCAAACTAGTGATAACAGATGCGGAAGCCAAACTAAAATCCACAGACCTTACCATTCAGGAAATAGCCTATTCACTTAATTTCCCAGACATCTCGTTCTTTGGAAAATACTTTAAAAGATATACAGGAATGTCACCGAAACAGTATAGGGAGAGCACATAACAATGCTCATTCCCCATATAATACGGTTTCGGTAATCCATGCAAAAACATTGGCTATCAATTTGGAAGCATCATTATTGATGGTTCCTGCTGTGTTATTAATGTGATTCTCACTAGTCGCCCCTGTACCGGATAAATTACTGCTCATATCTGTATCCCCCCAATATACAATTCTCCTGGAATAATCTATACCCAACACTATTCCCCCACCAGGCCCCATCAAAATAGGAGTTATGCCCTCAGAAGCACTAGTATTCACCTGTATCTCACCATGATATATATCATAATTCCGTAATGCAAAATTCGAAGTGACAGGAGCATTTTTGGTAAAAGGTCCGTCAGTAGTAAAATAATGATTACCAATAGTAGAAGCAGCCAAAGGATAAGGTCCTCCGTTTGATGTAAAATATTTGATGCCACTCTTCCCCGCAAGAATTTCCGCTAACAAATTCTGACTTACATCGGAAGCATCATAAGAGGCGATCAAGACACGATTCTTCTTTGTTTTCAGCCAGTTATGAAGTTTATGAGCATCTTGACTACCAAACTGCGAGGTTGGCACATAATTTATATATACTACATCAAACAGAGAAAAAAGAGCATCTGTCAAATTATTAGCATTAGCCCCTACTCCCACCAAATTATAACCGCCACACTCCACTACCCCATCGGGTCCAAAATTAGTTTGATTAGTCAAAATACCACGAAGTCCGGTAGCACGAGCTTCAGCACTACTAGAACCTAAAATATTAGTACCCAAATACCCCAGACCGGAAGTAAATGACATCAAATTGATCGTTTTATAAGCTGCTATATCATACTTCTGCTGTATGCTGACATAAATAGTCCACCGCTGAGCTGTAATCACAAAATGCTGTATACGGTTGCTACCATCTGCCAAATTATTTTGCAAAGCTGTTATCACCAACCGACTTCCATTATCCTCCTTCGTTACTGTAAAATAATCATTAGACAAAGACTGGGCTCCGGTTCCTTGAAGCACACCTGCATCATCTGCCCACTGCAACGTATAATCCAAAAGGTCTGTACTGACACTAATAATTCCCTCAGAGCCGGTTTTATGCTTCAAAACAACTTCACGTGTTGATATTCCGAAATGATGTTCTCCGTCAAAATACATATCCATAGTATCATCATCCCATGCTTGTACCTCCGCCACTATATTAGATGAACGGTTATGGGCTGCATCATCCGGCGTACTCCATCCCGGAGCCGATACCTTCTTTATATTAAATATATATTTATGGTTGCGTAAAACTTGCCCAAAAGCATTATGGTTATTATCCGGATCAAAATCCATTCGATAATAACTTGGCGTATTGCTATCAGCATAGTATCCCTCTACCACTATACAAGTAGCTTTATCTACCTGGTCTTCAGGTTCAGGCGACCAAGTTTCGGATAAATAAAGCCGGGCGGAAAAATTATTCCAATTCTCTGAAGAAACAGGAAATATCGAACTGTCCACATTCCTGTCACTACCTTCGGGTACACTTGGAAAAGTTACTTTGCTCACTCCCGTTTCATCCGGAATAACTTGCAGATAATTATTGGCCCGATAAGCTTTTACCCCTGTCATTCTAAAATTAGCCACTTCCGTAGCTGTCACATCCACTCTAGCTATGGAACGTAACATTTTCAATCCTAAAATAGTACCTGTTCCCGTCGGCTTCAAACCTTCCGGCAATTCATATTCTCCAGACATGGGAAAAACAGATGTCAGATAATCAAATTTTCGATTCATTTTCTTCTTTATCATTTCTTCACTATCACCAACGACAGGCTCATCAGCCACTACCACATCGGTGGCATTTGCCAAAATCAATAACTTCATAGGGATATCACCGGATTTCAGTAACGCCGTAAAAGTTATGGTAGAAGCAGTGTTGTTGATAGACAACCCCGGCACACGATATTTATATTTACCCTCCTCAAATACCAATATTTGAATCTCATTTATCAAAGTTTCATGATCAATCGTACGAACTATCCCCCTTGTACGGGTATAGGTGACCGCCGGTACAGTTACAGCCAACTCTATCAAAACATTTTCTGTACCTTCATTTTTATCGGGCTTTACGGGTAATTCTGCATTATCTGTACAAGATATACATAAAAAGATGATAACCAATATAGCCATTAATTTACTCATAATTGTTCAAGTTTGTTTTATTTTGAAACAAAAGACAGAGGTTCTTGGTTCTAATCATATTCATTAAAACAATAAGAATATGAAAACAAGTAAAATGTTTATAACCATAGTCACTGCTTTGGCAATGGCTTCGTGCAACAATGACAAAGAGTTCGCCAATCAGCCAGAGCTGGAAATGCAAGTTCCAGAAGCATACGCATCTTTCTCCATCAGTATCCCCCATACTTCGGGAACACGCTCTGTAACCACCCGTTCCACTGAACCAGGAACAGATGCAGAAAATATCGTAAAATCCCTTCATATATTTATTTACGATAAGGAAGCACCTTTCACTTCTACGGTAGCAGAATTCAGCGTTGCCGCAAACACACTCCAACAAGCCCCCGGAAATACTTCCCAATGGATTACCACTCGGCCCGTCAATACCAAAAAAGCGGATAAATATATCTTTGCGGCAGTAAACCTGAATACAGAAATTGTAGATTATATTACCTCTAATGGCTTGGGAGCATTCAATTATAAAGAGTTTACGCAAGAGGTCGGCAAACTGGCAGATCAAACAAACGGGTTCATTATGTTTAATGCAAATTATCCCAATATCACTCCAGCCACAAATTTATATGAAGATAAAGCCGAAGCAGAAAAACATCATATTTCAATACCAGTCAGCCGTGTCACTGCAAAGAGTGCTGTATTCACTTCACCTACTTTTAAAGTAAAAGGAGGAGGATCCATGACAGATTTGAAATTCGGTTGGCGAAACTTAAATAAGAAATTCTATTTTATTCAAGATAGCAGAGATGGAATTGTCAAAGACTATAACTGGAACAGCTATACAGAGCAAGATTTTTCAAGAGGCACAGATGCTATAAGCGTTTACGGAAATGATACTCCTCCCTCTGTCTTCTCTTATGCTCCGGAAAAT
Organism: Phocaeicola sp. GP0067; assembly: GCF_031119655.1. Classification (NCBI taxonomy): domain Bacteria; kingdom Pseudomonadati; phylum Bacteroidota; class Bacteroidia; order Bacteroidales; family Bacteroidaceae; genus Phocaeicola; species Phocaeicola sp. GP0067. Next base: position 168,992 of record NZ_JAVHZY010000006.1, on the reverse strand, counting down.
ACGTTTCAATATGTATCGGGAACATCAAATGTAAATGAAAGCACTTTTATCAGTATCAGCGGAGTCTTCACTCCTGCCAAAATCGTAACTAGCAAAAATGACTCCCCTACCGGTGAAAGTGATTTTACAATAGAGAATAATACAAGTGGCCCCGGAACAACTTTTTATGTAGTACATACCGCTGATGGGACAGCCAATTACTTTATAGATGGTGCTATTGCAGAAAAATATGCCGAACTTTGTGCAAACAATACTACAGGTATGCCTGCACTCACCGGTAATTATGTGTTGGCAGACAATACCTACACCAATGGCATATGTTATTTTCATGTACAGGTCAACGGTAACGCAACAGCGCCCCAAGCACCTTATAATATATATCGAAATCAATATTTCAAAATTACTGTCAATTCCATACAAGCCCCGGGAAAGCCATCCGATAATTTTGATAATAATCAACCTATCCAGCCTAACACATGGATCAGTGCAGATATAGAAGTCATTCCATGGGAAGTAATAGAGGAAGACCATGATCTATAAATGGGTAATAATTATTCATTAACAAAATGAAAATCAGATTGAAACTGGCATCTCTTGTTCTGTTGTTATTTGTTCTAACCAATTGCATTAAAGAGAATGAATGTTGCTGTTCTCAGGACTATACAGTCCTGGGACTCAAATTCCGCTACGAAACAAACAAAAGCATACATCAGCAAACAGAGTTCCCTCCAAACGCCATGCTGGCTGTTTTTATTTTTGATGACAAAGGAACATTCGTTTCCCAAATAAATGACTCATTAAATCAAGTTAATGACGACTACACCATGAAACTGCCTTTCAAACAAGGCAGCTATCAATTCGTAGCCTGGACAGGTTATGATGAAACCTGTTACCAATTGTCCGCATGCATTCCACAACAGACTGACATACACGATTTCTTTTTATCTCTGAAACGTGAAAAAGACAATCAAACTATCAACCAGCCTAGTCTGCTCTATCATGGAATACATGACATTGTGAAAATCAGAGAAGGAAAAGAAAACATTGTATGGATTGACTTAAAACAAATCACCAACCATATCCAAGTTATCGTCCATAATTTGAATGATAAAAAGAAACATATCATCTATATTGAAGACAACAATGGGAAATATGACTCTTTCTTGCAGTATGCCGATGATGAAAAAATTACTTATCTTCCCACCTACTCAAATCCATCAAACACCACATCTTCTCTCATAGCCGATTTCACGGTAATGAAGCTGGATAAAAACAGAGAGCCACGACTGAAGATTTCAGATGATACAGGAGTCATCCGTTATGATGAAAATCTTATAGGCAAACTGCTGCAAAAAAACCCTTACATTGATTTCGACTACAATCATGACTTTACCATTGAAATATCATTCAACGATTATATTCCTGTGAGTATAAAAATTAATGGCTGGGAAATTATCAATGAATCGGTATAACAAACATAAAAAGAAGGTGCAGTTCACATTACGACGCACCTTCTTTTATTATTCATCTATAAAGCCTTCGGCTTATAAATAGCGTTCCACCAAGTCGCATCATCCTGCAACCATTTGGCAAACCAGGCAAAAATCGTGTTCTGCCACTGAATCCTCTTGCCATAATCCACTATATGATGATCTTGTCCCGTTACAGCCACAAAAGCCGTTTCGCGCCCCAGTAACTTAAGTGCTGTAAACATCTGAATGCTCTCTCCCACCGGTACATTCACATCCGCATCACCGTGCAAGAACAGCAAAGGCGTATGTATCTTGTCCGCATTGAACAACGGGCTTTGTTTTACAAAAAGATCAGGATTGCTCCACGGATAACTATTCGCCATGGAAACTTCACTGTACGAATATCCCCAATATCCTTCCCCCCAATAACTGGTATGATCACTGATACCGGCATGAGAGATGGCCGCTGCAAAAATATCGGTCTGTGTTTGCAGGTATTGTGTCATGAAGCCGCCATAGGATGCACCTATACAGCCTATTTTCTTGTCATTGACAAAAGCATGTTCTTTACAAAACTGCTTTGTACCTTCTATGATATCCTGTGCCACTCCTGCCCCAGCTGTATTGACGTGGCGGGCAGAAAATTCCTGTCCGAAACCGGTAGCACCGCTAGGTTCTATCACATACACCACATAGCCCAATGCCGCGTATGCATGATGCGGATAACGGCTTTCGAAATTACGGCTGACCGGACTGCACCCACCATAATAATTCACAATCATAGGATATTTCCGGTTGGCGTCAAAATGAGGCGGCAGGTAATAACGACCATAAATGGTATCACCACGAGAATTGGTAAAACTCCAGGCCTTGCATTCGCCCAGCTCCACATCTTTCAATATGTCTTTACTTAAGTCTTCCAACAAAGATGATTTCATCTTTTTGGTATTCATGGTGTATAAACGGTCGGAATTTGAGGCGCTCTGTCCATAATAGGCCATAACCGGAGCATTTTGCGCCAATGAGAATGAGTTGACCAAATCTTCTGAAACCTCCAGTTGCTGAATTTTCCCATCAGCGGGATTCATCCGGTACAAACTGTAACAGTCACGGTTCTCGGCCGTGAAATATATTTGCCCGTCGGCCTTATTCCACACGGCACGCTGTACGCTGGGATTAAAATCTTTCGTCAGCGGAGTGACTCTCTTATCAGCTATATTCAGCAAATAAAACTGACCGTCCGTCATACTCGGAGTCTGCCCCTCCTTTACATTTTTCCCTATTCCACCCAGCGATTCAGGCGAGCCGGATACCAATACCTGCGTTCCGTCAGGTGAAAAACGGGCTCCACTGATAAAACCATCTTTATCTATCAGCAGTTCCGCCTGTAAAGTCTGCATATCCAACCGATATAGTGAGAATAAAGTAGTAGGACGCTTGGTCAGACGGCTCTGACTGGTCATCATCAAAAGATACCGGCCGTCATTGGAAATATCGGCAGCCCAGACATTGTGATAACCGAAAGTCAGTGGCTGCAACAAACCGGTCTTCAAATCATATTTAGCCAGATAAGAACGGTTACGCCACCCCGGCTGGCGATCATCCGGTTCCAGGACCTCATAAATTTCTTTACGTTCTTTCGGACCTTCCTGGGTCATGGTGAAAAGCAGGTAGTCTTCCGTAGGTGCGAACTGGAAATACCCGTCAGGTAATTTATTCACCAGCACAGTTTCCATTCCGGTAAGCGGATCCACAACTATTAGCTGCCTGCCATCCACCCCCGTACGGGTATAATAATAGCGGTTAGAACGAGGCATCCATTGCATATTTTCAGTACGCTCCGCCAAAACCTTACCGCTGGCAAGTTCAGTAATGCGCGTACTACCGGCTGACCGACCACCTACATAAGTCGTACGATAATTGGCAATCAAATATCTGCCATCAGGGGAAAGCCCTACTCCGGCAAAACGAGTTCCTTGCAACACATCCGCCAAAGTATATAGCTTTTTGTTATCTTGCTTAAGTGAAATGCTTCCCTCTTGATCCGTATCCACACTCACTTTCAAGGAATCTGTTTTCCCTGCTTCAGAAAGATATTTAATAACTACAGAATGGGTGGCCGGCTCCAAAGCGAGTTCAGTTCCTTCCTGCTTCTTTCCATCTACATAAAGCTGGTATCTTTTCAGCCCGTCAATCTTCAGCTTGGCTGTGGCATAACGAGTATTCTCCAACACAAAACCCATCATGTGCAAGGCATATCCCGAGTCACTTCCCGGCAAAACCCCGCCTGTAAATAAAGTTCCCTGTTGCAATACGTCCACAGAAAGATGAGTGTCCAACAGACGTCCGGATACAAAAGTCTTTGAATTCACATCCACGCTGTCCACCTGAAAAGGGGCCTGTACAACGTAGGGGCCGGCATAACGGAAAGTAGTAATGTCAATCGTTTCAGCACCTGCCATCACAGCCCAGGCAAGTGCACAAGACAATAAGATTTGTTTCTTCATATTTCTAACAATTTGTGTTACACAAAGATACGAAATATAAAAGAAACAAAAACCTTTTCCTACGATTTTCAATGCTTCCTACAACATATTATTTCACCTCTCCCGGCAGATAGCGTAACTGCAAATACTGTTCCCCCGGTTTCAGATATCCCCCTTCGAATATTTCTTTCCTGATCCGGTAAACTTCCACTCTTTTCAATAAGTAATTTTCTACCTTCATCGGCTGCTTTTTACACCAGGAAAGCACTTTCAGACTTCCATCGGCATGAACATCCGCATAAACCTTTACCGTTCTTATCGGAGTCCCGTCCGTTATCTTACGTCCTCTTTTATAATCCACCCACAAAATAGCTTTCGCTTTTTCCCCCTCACATGTTCCGGCATACTCATCCGTTTCGGACGCGGTGGAAGGTGAAGAAGTTCCCTTACAACCTACAACCACACATAAAATCAAAAGATATAAAATATAGCTTCCTCGTGTTTTCATATCAATCGGATTAGTCTTTTATCTCTTCTATAGGAGTAATATCCTCTATTTCAGGCATCCCCGGTTCTTTCTTCTGACGGAAGCGGATGATGTTTATCAAATCGGACAGTCCGTATACAATGCTGCTTACTCCCAGAATGATGAATGGAACAGCAGCAGCCGTAAATGGATTAAATAATACCACAATACCTGCAATCAGCACCAACACAGGTATCACAAAGAAACCTCCCGGTACCACCGTCCAACTACGCGCAGCAGATAAATTCACAATCTGACTGATTCCAGCCAGTACCAAAACAGCACCTAGCACATACATCAGGATACCGACAAAAAATGCCGGCATAATCATCAGCCATAATCCGAACAAAAGGCTGCCAAGCCCGGCAATAGGAAAACGACTGCCATCCTGCTTGCCACGAATCAAATACCCGGATAAAGAAAAGAGTCCCGGTACTAGAAACAACACACCGATTGTAATAACCAGATAAAGAATGGCAGCCTCAGGCCATGCCACCAGCAACACACCGATGACCAACGCACAGATACATCTGATTATAGAATAATTCATTGTTTTCATATTCAATCATGTCTAATTGGTTAATGAAGCGAATATACTGATTATTTCTGAGAAGACAGATGCAAAATGGATATTAATTTTCAGACAGAAGAACAAAAGAACAAAAAAAGAAAGCCAAAACAAATTTTCCTGCCATAAGCTTAGAACTAATTCTATTGTTCTATAGACTTTAGCAAACAGAATGTTATACCGACTATTCCAATCTATTCTTTCGTACCCATGCCTGAAGATCATCCTTTTGTCTTATGACAAATCACTCTATCTGTTCTGTTTCAGGCAGACTTTGTTCATTCTCGTCCTCATCGATCAAAATAGCCCAAAAGAGCCACCATAACAGCAATCCTGCCAACAACACGGCACCTATTCTTATCCAAAGTTTACGTTTCATACACTTCATTTTAATGATTTATTAACTGATGTATTAAAACCATTCCGCCACCCGAAATGTTCATTTATAAAACCAATTTAAAGTAATAAGATTATGAATAATGGAAAATTCTTTGCCGGACTGGCACTAGGAGCGCTGGTCGGCAGTGCATTAAGTTGTTTTGCGCACAGCAACAGAGGTCGCAAATTGAGAAGAGACGTGTATGATGCCATTCAGGACTTACAAGAAGATGCAAAAGACCTGGCTCATCATGCAAAACATAAAGCAGAAGAAGTAAGCAGTGAAGTAGCCGGAAAAGTAGGTGAGAAAGTGGAAGAAGTGAAAGGGAAAATACACGAAGCTGCAAATAAATAAAAAAAAAGTAAGTTTTTCTTTGGAGTTTAAAACAAAACGCTTACATTTGCCCCAAAATAAAAACAGATTTTATGAATAGAATCATGGTAAATACATATTGGTGGCGTTTCTTACAACTAAACAAGTCGTAAGGGAACCAGACCATGTATATATACCTGACATTCTAAAAGGATATTCAAACTGAAGGCCTGTCGTACTTACGACAGGCCTTTTTTCGTTAGTGCAATTAACATTAAAATATAGAACGACAATGAAAACTTATCAGGTAAACAAAGAAGGTTATTATGGCGAATTTGGAGGGGCGTATATTCCCGAAATCCTTCACCGCTGTGTGGAAGAATTGCAGAATGCCTATTCCAAAGTATTGGAAAGTGAAGGATTCAAACAAGAATTCCACCAGTTACTACGCGACTATGTAGGACGCCCTTCACCTCTTTACCTGGCAAACCGGCTAAGCAAGAAATATGGCTGTAAGATCTACCTGAAACGTGAAGATTTAAACCACACCGGAGCACATAAAATCAATAATGCCATCGGACAGGTGTTACTGGCAAAACGTATGGGGAAAAAACGTATCATTGCAGAAACCGGAGCTGGACAGCATGGGGTGGCCACCGCTACGGTATGCGCTTTGATGAACATGCAATGCATTGTTTACATGGGCAAGACCGATGTAGAACGCCAGCATATCAATGTAGAAAAGATGAAAATGCTGGGAGCCGAAGTCCGCCCGGTCACTTCCGGCAACATGACACTGAAAGATGCGACAAACGAAGCCATCCGCGACTGGTGTTGCCACCCTGCCGATACTTACTATGTCATCGGCTCTACCGTAGGCCCTCATCCCTACCCTGATATGGTGGCACGTCTGCAATCCGTTATCAGCGAAGAAATCAAAAAGCAGCTGAAAGAACAGGAAGGAAGGGAATATCCCGATTACTTGATGGCTTGTGTAGGAGGAGGAAGCAATGCGGCAGGAACCATTTATCACTATATAGATGATGAACGTGTGCAGATTGTCCTGGCCGAGGCAGGAGGCAAAGGTATAGACACCGGTTTCTCGGCCGCTACCATCCAACTGGGGAAAATGGGAATTATCCACGGAGCAAAGACCTTGGTTATCCAAAACGAGGACGGACAAATAGAGGAACCTTACTCCATTTCTGCCGGTCTGGATTATCCGGGCATAGGACCCATGCATGCCAATCTGGCCAAACAGCAACGCGCTTTGGTACTCGCCATAAACGATGATGAAGCCATCCGTGCCGCATTTGAACTGACCCGGCTGGAAGGTATCATTCCTGCATTGGAATCGGCTCATGCATTGGGAGCATTGGACAAAATGAGATTCAAGCCAACGGATATAGTGGTTCTCACCGTATCAGGACGCGGAGATAAGGATATTGAAACCTACTTGAAAGAATCCGGCACAAGAACCTCCTTGCAATAACACATAGAAACCCATGAGAGCAAAAACCCTATACGGACAACTATAAACAGAAAAGAAACAATGAAAACTTTTACCTATACCACCCGATGCAAAACCATACTGGGTGACCTGCATACACCGGTCAGTACCTATCTGAAAGTGCGCGACATTTTCCCACAGAGTGCACTGATGGAAAGTTCCGACTATCATGGAAGTGAGAACAACCGTTCTTTCATCGGGCTGAATCCTGTAGCCAGCATCGGAATCAATCATGGCACAGCCACTGCCACCTACCCTGACGGCAGCATAGAAGAACATCCCATCAGCGAACATTTCCGGGCAGACCATGCGATCTCCGATTTTCTGAATCGTTTCAAGGTAAGCGGAGAATACAACAACTACTGCGGACTGTATGGCTATACCACTTTCAATGCCGTACGCTATTTCGAACATATCAATGTAAAAGACAGCCGTGATCCTAAGAACGATGCTCCGGATATGTTGTATATCTTATATAAATACCTGATTGTCTTCAATGACTTCCGCAACGAAATGTTATTACTGGAAATGTTGCAGGACGGTGAGGACAGCCATCTGGATTATGTGGAAAAAGCGATCCACAACCGTAACTATACTACTTACGACTTCCGTGCCGTGGGCGAAACCACCAGTACCCTGACCGATGAAGAACATAAGGCGAACATCCGCAAAGGCATTGCCCACTGTATGCGCGGCGATGTTTTCCAAATCGTCCTTTCACGCCGTTTTATCCAACGTTACGAAGGAGATGACTTCAAACTTTACCGTGCTTTACGCAGCATCAACCCGTCCCCCTACTTATTTTACTTCGATTTCGGAGGCTTCCGTATTTTTGGTTCCTCTCCCGAAACCCATTGTAAAATAGAAAACGGGCGTGCCACCATCGACCCTATCGCCGGAACCACCCGCCGCAACGGAGACAAGAAAATAGATGCTGAACTCACCGCCAACCTATTGGCTGATCCCAAAGAAAATGCGGAACATGTAATGCTGGTAGATCTGGCACGCAATGACTTGAGCCGCAACTGTCACGATGTACAAGTAGAATTTTACAAAGAAGCTCAATATTACAGCCACGTCATTCATCTGGTAAGCCGGGTCAGCGGCGAACTGAACCCCAAAGCCAATCCCATCAAAGCATTTATTGATACTTTCCCGGCCGGAACCCTGAGTGGCGCTCCGAAGGTAAAAGCCATGCAGCTGATCAGCGAATACGAACCTCACAGCCGTGGAGCCTATGGAGGTTGCATCGGATTTATCGGGCTGAACGGCACATTGAACCAAGCTATCACCATTCGTACATTCGTCAGCCGCAACAACGAACTATGGTTTCAAGCCGGTGGCGGCATCGTAGCTAAGAGCAATGAAGAGTACGAATTACAAGAAGTAAACAACAAACTGGGAGCACTTAAAAAAGCAATCATCCTGGCAGAACAAATGTAAAAACGAATCATCATGAAAACAGTAATTATAGACAACTATGACTCATTTACCTACAATTTGAGTCATTTGGTAAAAGAACTGGGAGCCGAAGTTACCGTATTACGTAACGATGCTTTCCAACTGGAAGAATTGGAAAAATTCGATAAAATCATTCTTTCACCCGGTCCCGGTATTCCATCAGAAGCAGGCCTGCTGCTCGAAGTAATTAAAAGATATGCCGGCAAGAAACCGATTCTGGGTGTATGCTTGGGAGAACAGGCCATAGGAGAAGCTTTTGGCGGCAAACTGACCAATCTGAGCGAAGTATTTCATGGCGTACAGACCCCCATCTCAATTAAAAAGAACCAATCAAAAGACAAAGGAAAGAAAACCGATTACATTTTCAACGGACTGCCGGATGAAGTGCCGGTAGGACGTTATCACTCATGGGTAGTAGATACGGACGGTTTCCCTGAGTGCCTTGAAATAACCGCAGTAAGCCAGGAAGGTCTCGTCATGGCATTGAAACATAAAGAATACGATATCCACGGCATCCAGTTTCATCCCGAATCCGTACTAACCCCCGATGGTAAAGCCATGATAGCCAACTTTCTAAACGCATAACCCCAACCGTACATAATAAATATGAAAGCTATATTATCCCGCCTCTTCAATCACGAGGAACTGACCCGAAAAGAAGCAAAGAATTTGCTGCTCAACATAACCCGGGGAATGTATAACGACGCACAGATAGCCGCCCTGCTGACCGTTTTCCAAATGCGCGGCATCAAAGTAGAAGAATTGATAGGTTTCCGTGAAGCATTGCTCACCACCCGCATACCTATAGACTTTTCCGCTTACACCCCTATTGACATTGTGGGCACAGGCGGTGATGGAAAAAATACCTTCAATATCTCTACTTGCGCCTGCTTCATTGTAGCAGGAGCCGGATATCATGTTGCCAAACACGGCAACTATGGCGCGACTTCCGTCAGCGGAGCCAGCAATGTCATCGAACAACACGGTGTAAAATTCACGAACAATCCGGATAAGCTGACCCGTTCTATGGAAGAATGTGGAATGGTCTATATGCATGCCCAGTTGTTCAATCCTGCCATGAAAAGTGTAGGCCCTGTCCGCAAAGCACTGCAAGTACGTACCATATTCAACCTGCTAGGTCCGCTGGTTAATCCATGTCTTCCGGCTTACCAACTTCTAGGAGTCGCCGATCTGCCGCAAATGCGCCTTTATACCAATGTGTTCCAAAAACTGGGCATTGGCTTTGCCGTAGTAAACAACCTGGACGGTTACGACGAAATCTCACTGACCGATGAATTCAAAGTGATGACCAATCGCTACGAAACCATCTACAAGCCATCCGAACTAGGCTTCTCTCTCGCCAGACAAGAAGAGCTTTATGGTGGGAACACTCCCGAAGAAGCGTCGAAAATCTTCAATAACGTACTGGAGAACAAAGCCACCAAAGCCCAGACAGACTGTGTACTGATTAACGCTTCTTTTGCCATACAAGCCATGGAACCGGCCAAACCGATAGAAGAATGCGTGGCCATCGCCCGTGAATCATTGGAAAGCGGAAAAGCATTGAATACATTGAAAAAATTTGTGGAACTGAACAGTTGACTACACACCCGGTATTCCACTACCAAACGCCTCATACAATGACAGATATATTAACAGAAATCATCGCCTGCAAGCAGATCGAGATCGAACTGCAAAAGGCTGCCATCAGCAAAGAAATGCTGATAAACAATTGTAACGAACCCATGCCACGTATCAGTATGCGTGCCAGTCTTGCCTCTTCTCCTTACGGCATCATCTCCGAGTTCAAGCGTCGCTCTCCCTCCAAAGGATGGATAAAAGAAGACGCACAGGCAGATACCATTCCTCCCGCTTACGAAGCGGCCGGAGCCTCCGCACTTTCCATCCTCACCGATGAAAAATACTTCGGCGGCAGCCTGAAAGATATCCGTTCGGCACGCCCCCACGTGCAACTTCCCATTCTAAGGAAAGATTTCATTATAGATGAATACCAACTTTATCAGGCACGCATCGTAGGAGCGGACGCTATCCTTCTTATAGCCGCCGCTTTGAAGAAAGAGCAATGCAAAGCCCTAGCCCTCAAAGCCCATGAACTGGAACTGGAAGTCCTGCTGGAAATCCACAACGAGCAAGAACTGGAATATATAGACGAGAACATTGACATGGTGGGAGTCAACAACCGTAATCTGGGAAGCTTCCACACAGAGGTGGAAAACTCTTTCCGTCTGGCGGAAAAACTACCCGAAGAAATGCTCCGGATCTCTGAAAGCGGCATCTCCAGCCCCGAAACAGTCAAACAACTCCGGGCTGCCGGCTTCCGAGGCTTCCTGATAGGGGAAAACTTCATGAAAACACCCGCACCGGGAGAAGCCTTAAAAAAATTTATAACCCAACTAGAGAAATGTTAGGATGAAGCAACAATGATTATCAAGGTATGCGGTATGCGCGAGCCCGAAAACATACGCGCCATAGAGCAAGCCGGAGCAGACTGGATGGGCTTCATCTTCTTCCCCCAATCTGCCCGCTACGTATCACATCGTCCGGAATACCTACCGGAACAATGCCACCGGATCGGGGTCTTCGTCAACGAAAGCAGCGAAAACATCCTGCTGAAAGCACAGGAATTCGGTCTGCACCATATCCAGTTGCATGGCAGGGAGACACCGGAACAATGCCGCAAATTAAAAGCCGCCGGACTGGGAGTCATTAAAGTTTTTTCCATAGCACAGAAAAGTGACCTGCAATCCGCCGGTTGTTATGAGGGCATTTGCGATTACTTTCTTTTCGACACTGCCTGCTCCGGATATGGCGGTTCCGGCAAAACCTTCAACTGGAATATCCTGCAAGCCTATCAGGGAAAGACGCCTTTCCTGCTGAGTGGCGGTCTCCGGCCCGGCAGTCTTTCCCTTTTGTTGCAATTCAAGCATGAACAATGGGCAGGTATCGACCTGAACAGCGGATTCGAGACCGCTCCGGCTCTGAAAGACGCCGCCGCCGTCCACACATTTATAAACCAATTAAAACAAAAAATACAATGAACAGAATCAACCAGTTATTCAGTACCAAGCAAAAAGACATCCTCTCTATTTATTTTTGCGCAGGCTTTCCTACCTTAGAAGGTACGGCAAGCACCATCAAAGTCCTGGAAAAAAAAGGGATTAACATGATTGAAATCGGCATTCCTTTCAGTGACCCGATGGCTGACGGTCCCGTTATCCAGCACGCCGCCACCCGCGCCTTGAAAAACGGCATGACACTGAAGCTCCTTTTCGACCAACTGAAAGATATCCGTAAAGAAGTACAGATTCCGCTGGTGCTGATGGGATATCTCAATCCCATCATGCAATATGGATTCAAGGATTTCTGCCGCACTTGCCGGGAGACGGGAATCGACGGAGTGATTATCCCCGACTTGCCTTTCAAAGATTATATGGAGGAATATCGTTCCATAGCCGAGGAACAGAATGTGAGAATCATCATGCTCATCACTCCGGAAACCAGTGAAGAACGTATCCGCCTGATTGATGAACACACCGACGGTTTTATCTATATGGTATCTTCCGCCGCTATCACCGGTGCTCAAAAAGATTTCAACGCACAGAAACAAGCCTATTTCCAACGCATCGCCGACATGAATTTACGCAATCCCCGCATGATAGGTTTCGGAATTTCCAATAAGCAAACCTTCGAAACCGCATCCGCTCATGCCGCAGGAGCCATCATCGGCAGTAAATTCGTGACCTTGCTGGATGAAGAAGACGGAGATACGGAAAAAGCAGCGGACAAGCTGCTGGAAGCCTTGAAAAACTAACCTTTCACAACTCGTAACATCCTCTTCTTCAAAAATCCACCTGAAAGATCATGGCGATACAAGTGAAAAATATAATACCTTACAGGTATAAGATTATATATCTTGCAGCAGTAAGATCTATAATCTTATACCTGATCTTTCTACTTCTTCCATCCACAGCATCCGGCAGAAGCAGTTATCACCTATAAAGAAAAACATTTTGTTATTTCCCTCTCTTATTTTTGTCATAGTTACACATAATTACTATCTTTGTGCCAAAATTAAACAAGAAAAGCGCATGACACAGAGTGAATATCCTTCCGTTTTGCTAATATACACAGGCGGTACGATCGGCATGATTGAAAATCCTGAGACAGGTGCACTAGAAGCCTTCAATTTCGACCAGTTGCAAGACAATGTCCCCGAATTGAAGCGGTTCAACTATCGCATCTCCTCTTACCAGTTCAATCCCCCCATTGACTCTTCGGATATGGAACCTGCCTTGTGGGCCAAGTTAGTCAAGATCATCAAATACAATTATGACAATTTTGACGGGTTCGTCATTCTGCACGGTACAGACACCATGGCATACACCGCTTCAGCACTCAGCTTCATGCTGGAAAACCTGAGCAAGCCGGTTATCCTGACGGGTAGCCAGTTACCCATCGGCATGTTGCGCACCGATGGAAAGGAAAATCTGATCACTTCCATAGAAATAGCCGCTGCCAAACATCCGGACGGCACTGCTATTGTACCCGAAGTATGCATCTTCTTCGAAAACCATCTGTTGCGCGGAAACCGTACCACAAAAATCAATGCGGAGAATTTCAATGCGTTCCGTTCATACAATTTCCCTTCGCTGGCAACAGCAGGCATCCACATAAAATATGAATATGACCGTATTCACAAAGCCGATCCCAATCTGCCATTAAAACCACACTATCTTTATGATACCAATGTAATTATACTGACCCTTTTTCCGGGCATCCAGGAAAACATGATCAGCAATATCCTGCATACACCGGGATTACGCGCAGTGGTATTAAAGACCTACGGTTCGGGCAACGCTCCGCAAAAGCCGTGGTTCATCGAACTTCTAAGGGATGCCACCTCACGGGGAATCATCATTGTCAACATCTCCCAATGCTCTACTGGAACAGTGGAAATGGGAAGGTATGAAACCGGGCTCCATCTGCTGGACGCAGGGGTCATCAGCGGCTATGACAGTACGGTGGAATCCGTTCTAACCAAACTGATGTTCCTTTTGGGACACGGAAAAAGTGAAAGAGAAATACGTTACCAAATGAGTATTCCGGTAGCCGGAGAGTTTACGAAATCATAATTTATTGCGTTCCAATTATCATCCGGCGGGATGATTGCAGAATCATTAAAATGGTGTAATCTGCGATGAGAACTTAACGATTTTATAGCATGTAATCTTTTTGTAATATTTGTTTCATCAAATAGTAATAAAAATGCTCCATTTTTGCAGTGCTGATCAAAAAAGATTAGTTTTGTAGTATTAAAAAGATGGATATATGAATGATTACCGCATTTTAGTAGTTGACGATGAAGAAGATCTATGCGAGATTCTTAAATTCAATTTAGAAAACGAAGGGTATTTTGTGGACACGGCAAACTCCGCCGAAGAAGCCCTGAAGATGGAACTGACCCAATACAACTTGCTGTTGCTGGATGTGATGATGGGAGAAATATCAGGATTCAAAATGGCGAACATGCTGAAAAAGAATAAAGCTACTGCTTCTATTCCCATTATATTCATTACTGCTAAAGATACTGAAAACGATACCGTAACAGGGTTCAACTTGGGAGCCGACGACTATATCTCGAAGCCATTTTCACTGCGCGAAGTTATAGCACGCGTTAAGGCTGTCCTTCGACGCACCAGCCCTACACAGGGAAAAGAAGCGCAAGAACAATTACAGTACAAAGGGCTTTTAGTCGACATAACCAAGAAGAAAGTCAGCATAGACGGTATAGAAATTTCCCTGACAAAAAAAGAATTCGAAATCCTGTTGCTGTTGTTACAAAACAAAGGCCGCGTATTCTCACGCGAAGATATTCTGGCTAAAGTATGGCAGGAGGAAGTCTATGTGCTGGACCGTACCATTGACGTCAACATTACCCGCCTGCGTAAAAAAATAGGCGAATATGGAAAATGCATCGTCACCCGCCTGGGATACGGATACTGTTTTGAATGCGAATAACCTAACCTGTACCTTTCCATGACTATTAAATTATCCAGCCACGTCCTGTCATTCAACAAGAAACTATTCTTGTCGGTAATTTCCTTATTCATAGCATTCGCCATCTGTTTCATGGCATTCCAATATCGCAGGGAGAAGGAATACAAAATAGAATTGCTGAACACACAACTCCAGAATTACAACGACCGCCTGAATGATTTTCTCCGTGGCAGGGATACACTGAATATTCAACAATTGAACGACTATGTTTGCGAACACACCTTTGAAGATCTACGCGTGACACTGATCAACAAGAATGGTACTGTAATTTATGACAATCTGGAAAAAGATCCCAGCCACTTCGAGAACCACCATAACCGTCAGGAAATAAAAGAAGCCATCATTTATGGCAGCGGCTACTCCATTAACAGACAATCGGAAAGCCTGGGCGGTGAATTTTTCTATTCGGCAAAGTATTATCCTAACCTGGACTATATCATTCGTTCGGCTCTTCCCTATAATGTCAGTCTGATGAGACACCTGAAAGCAGACTCTCATTATGTATGGTTCACACTGATAATCAGCCTGATATTAATAATTGTGTTCTACCGATTCACACATAAATTGGGAATGTCTATCACCAAATTGCAACAATTTGCCATGAAAGCCGACCGCAATGAACCGATAGACACTGATATGCAGGATACCTTTCCCAAAAACGAACTGGGCGAAATATCCCAACATATCATCCAGATTTACAAACGTCTGCATCAGGCAAAAGAAGATTTATATATCGAACGCGAGAAACTGATCACCCATCTCCAGATCTCGCACGAAGGCTTAGGCGTATTCAACCACCGCAAAGAAGAGATTCTGGTAAATAATCTGTTCACACAATACGCCAACCTTATCTCGGACAAAAATCTGAGTTCTACGGAAGAGATCTTCTCCATCCCCGAATTGCAGCCCATCACCCGTTTCATTACAAAAAACAAGGAACGCAGTATCGGCAAAGAAGAGAAACGAATGTCATTGAATATAGACAAAAACGGACGTATCTTTGCCGTGGAATGCATTATCTTTCAAGATGACAGCTTTGAAATCTCCATCAATGACATCACTCAGGAAAAGGAACAGGCACTTCTGAAAAAACAGCTGACACAGAATATCGCCCACGAATTGAAAACTCCTGTAAGCAGCATACAGGGATATCTGGAAACCATAGTAAACAACCCTACTCTGCCCCGTGAGAAAATCAATGCTTTCCTGGAGAGAAGCTATGCACAAAGTAACCGGCTGGCACATCTGTTACGGGATATCTCCGTACTTACCCGCATGGAAGAAGCTCCGAACATGATAGAAACAGAACCGGTAAACCTCACCACCATGATGCGGAATATCCTGAACGAAGTAACTTTGGAACTGGAAGAAAAGCAGATCACAGCCCACAATATGCTGCCTGAAGGACTGACCGTACAAGGCAATTCTTCCCTGCTATACTCCATCTTCCGGAATCTGACAGACAACGCCATTGCATACGCAGGAACTCATATTTCCATAACCATCCGCTGTTTCCGTGAAGACGAACGTTTTTATTATTTCAGTTTCTCGGACACAGGCGTAGGAGTAGGACCCGAACATCTAAGCCGTTTGTTCGAGCGTTTCTATCGGGTGGACAAAGGACGTTCACGCAAATTGGGCGGTACCGGACTGGGACTAGCTATTGTAAAAAACGCAGTCATTCTGCATGGCGGAACAATCTTCGCTAAAAATACCCCCGGTGGAGGTCTGGAATTCATATTTACATTGAGTAAAGAATAAGAGGATACAAGAGCCTGTTTCTAAATTTTCTTCAAAATTTAAACAGGCTCCAAAAAATAAAGAAAGATAATTGTTTTCTTAAATATAAACTGTATCTTTGCGGTGCATCGGTTCATTTATCTCCCCTCCGAGGTGAATGATTAAAAGGGAATCAAGGTGAGAATCCTGAACAGTCCCGCTGCTGTATGTTTCACTAAACGCATAAGCAAAATGCCAATAACCACTGGGATAATTTCCGGGAAGGTGCTTATAGCGGAAACGAGTCAGAAGACCTGCCTGTGCATTTATCAAATCTGAAGCTTTCGAGGAAAGAGCTTGGAACACTGAACGTAAGGGATGCCTTTAAGCACATCCGCTATTTTCTCCGTTTCACTGTCCGGAAAAGAATATCAGGTAAAAAGAAAATTTATTTTAAAGTAAACTCTGCCAAGTTTATTTGGAGTGCTCAGCCGAAGTGATTCGCCTGAGCATTATTTTATAATCCAAGTCAATACAAAATCGGGATGAGTGACATAACGGACCCGATAACGTTCCTGCCGGCCTGTACGATATTCGCATGCCTCGAACTCCCCCTCTTCCGACAAGCTGAAAGGAAAAATACGAAGATGACGAATGAAATCCACCTCCTCTACTCCCATCAGTTTGAACAGTGCCTCCTTGGCCGACCAATGGAGCAATAAAGCATAAACTTCATCTCCTTCCATCATTGCGGGTTCTTCATCGGAACGAATAAAACGGGAAGCTACTTTCCGCACTCTGGTTCCATACTGCTCTATATCCATTCCCACCTCACAGGAAGAATGAAGCGCCACCGCCACATAACCGCGAGTATGCGAGATGCTGATATACCGGCTTCCATCCTTTAGATAAGGCCTTCCCGAAGAGTAATAAGCTATCTCCTTTTCTTCTCCACACAAAGCCTTCAGCAGCACACGTACCGACAACCATTCATGCTTCCGTTTTTCGGAAAGAACAGCCAATTTCTCCCTATACCAGTCTTTATGCTCCAATGATGCCAGCAGTTGTTCCGTTGTTTCATCAGACTTCCATATTCCAAGCAGAAACTCCCCTTCGATATAAGTACGGTATAAAGGCATAATAAAATCTATTTCTTTTCTTCTTCCACGGAGCTGGAAGAGTCAACGATAACTTTTACTTTCAAAATGCGGCGCGTATTCATTTCAAGTACCTCAAAATGATAATTCCCATAATCTAACCGCTCGTGCAATACAGGAAACTCCCCTTTTATTTCCAGCAACAAACCGGCCAAAGTGTCCGCATCTCCTTCCACTTTCTCGAAAAGAGCAGGATCAGCTTTCATAATCTTATAAAAATCGGACAGCAAGGTTTTTGCCTCGAATATATAGGTACGGTCATTCAGTTTCACATACGTACGCTCTTCATCATCGTATTCATCATTAATCTCTCCTACAATCTCCTCGATGATATCCTCCATTGTAACAATGCCCGAAGTACCTCCAAACTCATCGACAACGATGGCAATATGGATCTTGTTCGCCTGAAAATCACGCAAAAGGTCATCAATCATCTTCGTTTCAGGTACAAAGTAAGCAGGACGGACCAATGTCTGCCAACGAAAGTTGTCGCCCTTGCCCAAATGAGGAAGCAAATCCTTTATATAAAGAATCCCCTTTATATTATCCCGCGATTCGGCATATACCGGAATACGGGAATAGGCATTTTCCACAATACATTTCAACACATCGGAATAAGGAGTATTGATTTCCAAGTCCACCATATCCAGCCGGGAAGTCATCACTTCCTTAGCCGTTTCCTCACCAAAACGGATAATACCTTCCAGAATATTGCTTTCCTCTGAAATCTCACTCTTGTCCGTCAGTTCCAAAGCCTGTGAAAGTTCGTCGACAGAAATATTATAATTCCTTTTTGCCACACATCTGTTCACCAAAAAGGAAGAACGGACCAGCAATGCCGACAAAGGTGAAAAGAATTTCTTTAAAAAAGAAATGGCAGGAGCTGCCTTACGGCAAAACTTCAACGTGTTCTGTGCCGAATAAATTTTAGGCATGATTTCACCGAAAAGCAACAGCAGAAAAGTAAGGACAACCGTTATTAGCAGGAATTCCAGAATCACGGAATTTCCAAAGTGTATGGTGCTGGCAAAAAAGTAATTGCACAGCATGATAATGGTTACATTGACAAAATTATTAGAGATAAGAATAGTCGCTAACAAGCGTTCGGAATCATTCAGCAGGGCGCTGATACGTCTGTCCGAAGTATGTTTTCCTTCCTCTATCTCACTTAAATCAACAGGTGAAAGGGAAAAGAAAGCTATTTCCGAAGCAGACACAAAGCCTGAGGCATACAACAATAAAACAGCTAACAAGATAGCTATGATAGCTCCCATGGTAGGAGCCGTTACGGTTACACCGTCAAATAAATCCGCCAAGCGGCATAAATACGAGTCAGGGTCCAAGGAATCTGGTTTTAGTTAAACATCAAGTTCTCTTAATTAAAAAGGTAAATCGTCTGTCAGGCTATTATCCGAAACTTGCTGTTGCTGCGGAGCCGTTTGTGCAGACACCTGCTGCCGGGATACCGCTTGTGCCTGCGGTACATATCCTGTACCCGGTTGCTGCGAGGTATTACGCGGGGTCAGCATCTCCATATTATCAGCAAAAATCTCGACAATGGTGCGTTTTATGCCATTCTGGTCATCGTATGAACGGCTGCGGATTTTCCCTTCTATGTAGAGTTTGTCGCCCTTACGGACATATTTTTCCGCAGTTTGGGCCAGTCCTCTCCATAACACGATATTATGCCATTCCGTACGTTCGGGAACCTGTGTTCCATTCTGCAACGTATAGGCACGATCGGTAGTGGCCAACGAGAAAGTGGCAACGGCAATGCCGGTATCCAAATATCTCACATCAGGGTCCTTTCCTACATTTCCAATCAAAATGACTTTATTTACTGACATTCTATTATTCCTTTTTAATTATTAGGCTCCAAAATTAGCGAAAAAAACTGATTCACCAAACGCGATACGGCAAATTTATGCAAATCTTCCACGCTTATTCTCTGATACTTCGCAAAAGAAGCCGAATTCTCAGGGAGAATCACTTCATAAAAATTTGCGTAAATCACCCGGTGGGATAACACGTGCTTCACCCCTTTCCGCACCAGCCGCACTATGGGCTCCTCTCCCCCGGCCAGCATCCCTCGAAACTGTGGCGATGCATACAGTTCCTCTTCCGTCCACTCACGATCCGTTTCTATCAAAGGCGGTTCATACAAATTTTTCCATATATCATTTCCGCTGCGCTTATGTATAAAGGTATACGCGCCCATGCGTACATATATATAATTAAAATAACGATTAGTCACCTTGTTTTTATGTTGCTTCACAGGCAAAGAGCCGGCAATCCCCTTCAGACGCGCCACACAAGAATCGTTTAGCGGACAAAACAGGCAGTCGGGCGCTACCGGAGTACACTGCAAAGCTCCAAAATCCATGATAGCCTGGTTGTAGAGACCAGGGCGCTCACGGTCCAGCAACTCATCGGCAACCCGGACAAACAGTTTCTTTCCTTCCGCCGAATCAATGGGGGTATCAATGCCCAACCAACGGGACAGCACCCGATACACATTACCGTCCACCACTGCGTATGGCATACCGTAAGCAAATGAACAAATAGCCGCTGCTGTATATTCTCCCACTCCTTTCAAAGCACGCACCCCAGTGTATGTTACAGGAAATCCTCCTGCCTCTGCCATCCTTCTGGCCGCAGCATGCAAATTTCTCGCACGGGAATAATACCCCAGCCCCTGCCAATATTTCATCACCTCATCCTCATCGGCTGCCGCCAGTGCGAACACATCAGGAAAACGGGCCACAAAACGTTGATAGTAATCATATCCCTGAACCACACGAGTTTGTTGTAGAATAATCTCCGAGATCCATATCAAATAAGGATTTTTTGTCCTTCTCCACGGCAAATCACGCCCGTTTTCCCTATACCAATCTATCAATTTTCTGCTAAAATTCTCCATATCAGTATTATATAAAAGTGCATTCTATGCAATATTTCCGCAAAAGTAAACCAAGAAAATGGAAGAAGATGCTTTTTTTAGGAAATTTATTCTGAATATATTTCTTAAAGAGGGAGAAAAGCTATATATTTGCAGTCCAAAAAATTAAGATATAAGTATAACAATAATTATTTAGCGAAATGACTAAAGCAGATATCGTAAACGAAATTACGAAAAATACCGGTATTGACAAGGTGACAGTGTTAACCACACTTGAGGCTTTCATGGATACAGTAAAGGATTCATTATCTAAAGAAGAAAATGTGTACCTGCGTGGTTTTGGAAGTTTTGTAGTGAAGAAAAGAGCTCAGAAGACTGCTCGCAACATTTCAAAGAACACTACAATCATTATTCCGGAGCACAATATTCCGGCATTTAAACCAGCTAAGACATTTACATTATCAGTAAAGAAATAATAAACAAGAGTATTAACCCATAAAATTTGAAGCTATGCCAAGCGGAAAGAAGAAAAAAAGACACAAAATGTCTACTCACAAGCGTAAAAAAAGACTAAGAAAGAACAGACATAAAAGCAAAAAATAATTTGTAGTCTGTCTGTGACGACAAATAAAGAACAAACCTTGCAAAGCAACAAAAGTCTTTCAGGTTTGTTCTTTGTTTAATGAGAAAAGTGAACAATTTAAAAATACAAAAGTGACAAGCGAACTAGTAGTAGACGTACAACCCAAAGAGATTTCCATCGCACTCCTTGAAGATAAAGCGTTGGTGGAATTTCAGAAAGAAGGGAGAAGTGCTTCCTTCAATGTGGGAAATATGTATTTGGGACGGGTAAAGAAACTAATGCCCGGCCTTAATGCCTGTTTCGTGGATGTCGGCTTTGAAAAAGATGCTTTTCTTCATTATCTAGACCTAGGTCCTCAATTTCATTCTTATCAGAAGTATCTGAAGCAAGTTTTAAGCGACCGTAAAAAACTTTTTCCCATCACAAAAGCTACTATGCTGCCTGATATTGAAAAGGAAGGGACGGTTTCAACCACCCTCCAACAAGGTCAGGAAGTTATTGTGCAGATTGTAAAGGAACCTATCTCGACCAAGGGCCCCAGACTAACCTGCGAATTGTCATTCGCCGGACGTTATTTGGTATTAATCCCTTTCAACGATAAGGTTTCGGTATCACAAAAAATTAAATCGAGCGAAGAACGCGCCCGTCTGAAACAGTTATTGCAAAGCATCAAACCGAAAAACTTCGGAGTGATTGTACGCACCGTAGCGGAAGGCAAAAGGGTGGCCGAGCTTGATGCAGAGCTTAAAGTCTTGCTGAAACATTGGGAAGAAACAATCACTAAAGTACAGAAGGCTCCCAAACTGCCGGCATTGGTATACGAAGAGACCAGCCGCACAGTGGCCATGTTGCGCGATCTTTTCAATCCGTCTTATGAGAACATCTATGTGAACGATGAAACAGTGTTCCATGAGATTAAGGATTATGTATCACTTATCGCCCCTGAACGAGCCGAAATCGTAAAACTGTACAAGGGTCAGCTTCCCATATTCGACAATTTCGGTATTACCAAACAAATCAAATCCTCTTTCGGGAAAACCATTTCGTATAAAAGTGGAGCTTACCTGATTATTGAACACACAGAAGCACTTCATGTAGTGGATGTCAATAGTGGAAACCGCTCCAAATCTGCCAACGGGCAGGAGGCTAACGCACTGGATGTAAACCTGGGTGCCGCCGACGAACTGGCACGCCAGTTAAGATTGCGTGATATGGGTGGTATTATCGTGGTTGACTTCATTGATATGAATCTAGCAGAGAACCGGCAGAAACTGTACGAACGTATGTGCCAAAACATGCAGAAAGACAGAGCAAAACATAACATTCTGCCCCTCAGTAAATTTGGATTGATGCAAATTACCCGCCAACGCGTGCGTCCTGCCATGGATGTCAACACGAATGAAACCTGTCCCACCTGCTTCGGGAAAGGTAGCATAAAGCCATCCATCCTTTTTACGGATACTTTGGAGAGTAAGATTGACTACCTGGTCAACAAATTGAAGATAAAGAGATTTACGCTGTACATCCATCCGTACATCGCAGCATATGTGAATCAGGGTCTGGTTTCCCTGAAGCGCAAATGGCAAATGAAATACGGATTCGGAATAAAGATTATCCCAGACCAAAGTCTGGCCTTCCTGCAATATCGGTTCACCGATGTTCACGGTGAGGAGATAGACATGAAAGAGGAAATCGAAATCAAGTAAAAGAAAAGGGAGTGATAAAAAATGTCACTCCCTTTCTTTATTTCACGACTCTAATATGCAAGGCTTGATTTCGAAGTTTCACAAGCTCAAACACCAGTCACATTCTGCCGATTATAACTCACCCAACCATCACAAAGCTGGCAAAACAAAAGCACATCCGTTGCCCCTATTCTATTTGCCTTGCTTATAGTCTTTCACTATTCCCTCCGCAATCCAATTTGCCAATGCCTGACGGTTATTCTTCAGAACCAGCCGTTGTTGGTCACGCTTGTTCCGGATATTTCCCAATTCCAAAAACACCGCTACGGGAGTCGTATTACGCAATACATACAAATTACGTTCACTCACCGTTCCGCGAAAGCCACGGTTTGGCTGATGCTTGTCATATTTCCTATCAAAGGTACGGTGCAAGTTATTGGCCAACCGCCTACCCTTCGTACTTTTAGGAGCGTTATAAAAAAACACATCTGTCTGCTGTCCCTTACTGCGACTGTCCACATGAATAAATACAGCTCGTTTGTAACTGCTCTTATCTTTCCGATACAGTTTATTCACCCAGTCACAACGTTGCTTCAAACGAGCCACCTGATTCAAGGGAATAGGATCTCCCATGCAAGTTTCACGTTTACTGTTTGCCAGGACATGACCGTCACGAATACCATCTTTCTTATCTTGAATGATAATATGCACCTTCGCACCGCGTGACAACAACTCACGTGCCAACCGCAGAATAATATCGTATGCATACTCATCCTCATGCAACTGACGCCCCTGATAGATACCGATGGCCCCAGGATCGGGACCTCCGTGACCACTCACCAAATAAAAACAAGCTCCGCTTAGTTCATTGGATGTAATCTGATAGGTAGCATATTCCTTTCCAAATAATGCCTCTTTGCCGGTACGAGGCTTTTTCTTCGCCAGAAGCGGTGATAGAACAAAAAATAAAAACGTGACAAATAGTACCGATCCTCTCATTATCTGTTATTTTTCTCCCAACATTTCATCTATCTTCTTGCACAAAGAAGAGAATTCTTCTTCATTGTACAAACGGGTCAGCATTACAATCTTGCCCGTTTTGTCAATCAATACATTACGGGTGATGCCCGCTTTACGGTCTGCATATCTGGCAAAAATATCAGCTCCCGGATCAAGAGCCAACGGATAGGTCACGCCGGTACGTTTGGCAAAAGCCACTACGGTTTCCAAAGGTTCGTCCCGATCCACTCCAAAGAGAGCAAACGCTTTATTATCCTTATGTTTCAACCAGATATCTTTTTCAATAAAAGGCATCTCTTTTCGGCAAACTCCACACCAACTGGCAGTGAACTGAAGCATCACCACCTTGCCACGCAAATCAGAGAGTTTCACTTTCTGTCCGTCTGTCAGTTCCATTTCAAAATCGGGAGCCATATCCCCTACCTTTACTATATAACCGGCATTATCAGGAGTAACCTGTTGTGCCTTCACCGGCTGGTTCAGCAAACATGCGCAAACCAGCAACATCAGACTCATAAACTTCTTCATCGTTCTTCTCTTATTTTTATATATTCGCTACAAAGATAGGCTATTCCATCATTTTTTCGTAATTTTGGCACCCAAAATAACTACCAACTTATCAAGAAGATGAATATTTTTTGGGATACAATCACTCATTACAATGCGGGTACCTGGATTTATCAAGTTATTATCACCCTTATCGGCATTATTTTAACCTGTTCTCTATTCAAAAGCCCCACAAAAAAAATAAAAGTAGCGATGAAGTTATATCTCATATTCTTGAATGTATGGATAGCTTCCGTGTATTACATGATTTATTGTGAACCAAGAAGTTACAACAATGCTTTGGCAGGATTTTGGGGAATCATGGCCATCTTCTGGATTTATGACCTGAAAGTAAACTACACCCCTTTTGACCGGACTCACAAACATACCGCACTAGCCGTCCTGCTTTGTATGTTGCCATTGGCCTATCCACTCTTCTCCATTATAAGGGGGATGAGCTTTCCCATGATGACCTCACCTGTAATGCCTTGTTCGGTAGCGGTTTTCACCATCGGACTGCTGCTGGCATTTTCCAAACGAGTCAATATCTTTCTCGTCATGTTTCTCTGCCACTGGGCACTGATCGGTTTCACCAAAACTTACTTTTTCCATATTCCTGAAGATTTTCTGCTGGCAAGTTCGGCTGTACCGGGCCTTTATCTGTTCTTTAAAGAATACACAGCTTCCCATCTGCATACTTCCACCCTTTTCCGTGCCCGTATGATTAATCTCGCCCTGATTATTGCCTGCGGTGCAATCGGAGTGCTGTTCATGATATCTATGGTGTGCGAACTGGCTCAAGAACAGGCTTTATCGAAATAAAAACACGTCTTAATGAGGTACTTTGCAAAATCTTTCGTATTTTTGCCAACAAATTGAGTTAATGTTTTAACAGGATGAACGTATTAGAACTAAGTGAACAGGAGATTATCAGACGAAACAGTCTGAATGAATTGCGCGCTATGGGCATCGAGCCATACCCCGCAGCTGAGTATGTAACCAATGCATTTTCTACAGATATAAAAGCTGAGTTCAAGGATGATGAGGAACCTCGCAAAGTATCGGTAGCCGGACGTATGATGAGCCGCCGTGTGATGGGTAAAGCTTCATTTATCGAATTACAGGATTCAAAAGGCCGTATCCAGGTGTATATCACCCGTGATGACATCTGCCCGGATGAAAACAAAGAAATGTACAACACTGTGTTCAAACGTCTGCTGGACCTTGGTGACTTTATCGGTATAGAAGGATTCGTATTCAGAACCCAAATGGGTGAAATCAGTATCCACGCTAAAAGACTGACCGTACTGTCCAAGTCTATCAAACCGCTTCCTATTGTAAAATACAAAGACGGAGTCGCTTACGACAAGTTTGAAGACCCTGAACTGCGTTATCGCCAACGTTATGTTGACCTTGCTGTGAATGAAGAGATAAAAGATATCTTCATCAAGCGCAGTAAAGTATATAGCTCTATGCGCGAATATTTCAACTCAAAAGGTTATATGGAAGTGGAAACCCCGATTCTGCAATCCATTGCCGGCGGAGCAGCCGCACGTCCATTCATAACTCACCACAACGCACTGGATATGCCGCTGTACATGCGTATTGCCAGTGAGTTGTACCTGAAAAGACTAATTGTAGGTGGTTTCGAAGGAGTGTATGAAATAGGTAAGAACTTCCGTAACGAAGGAATGGACCGCACGCACAATCCTGAATTTACCTGCATGGAAATATATGTTGCCTACAAGGACTATAACTGGATGATGGAATTTACAGAAAAAATGATTGAAAAAATCTGTCTGGATGTAAACGGCACCACTCAAGTAAAAGTAGGCGACAACATCATTGACTTCAAAGCCCCGTACAAACGTGTCACCATGCTGGACTCTATCAAGGAACACACCGGCTATGATCTGACAGGCATGAACGAAGAACAGATACGAGAAGTTTGCCAGAAACTCAATATGGAGATTGACGACACAATGGGCAAAGGCAAACTGATCGATGAAATCTTCGGAGAATTCTGCGAAGGTACTTACATCCAGCCGACTTTCATCACCGACTATCCGAAAGAAATGTCTCCGCTGACAAAGATACACCGCAGCAATCCGGATTTGACCGAGCGTTTCGAGCTGATGGTGAACGGCAAGGAACTGTGTAATGCATACTCCGAATTGAACGACCCGATTGACCAGTTGGAACGTTTCGAAGAACAAATGAGACTGAGCGAAAAAGGAGATGATGAAGCTATGATTATTGACAAAGACTTCGTCCGTGCGCTGGAATACGGTATGCCCCCCACTTCGGGTATGGGAATCGGTATGGACCGTCTGACGATGCTGATGACCGGACAGTCTACCATTCAGGAAGTATTGTTCTTCCCCCAGATGCGTCCCGAAAAGATTACTCCGAAAGACACTCCTGCCAAATTTATGGAACTGGGAATTTCAGAAGACTGGGTTCCTGTCATTCAGAAAGCAGGCTATAACCTGGTGAGCGATATGAAAGAAGTGAATCCGCAGAAGCTGCATATGGACATTTGCGGAATCAACAAAAAATATAAATTGGAATTAACCAATCCTACGGTGGACGAAGTTGCCGGATGGATTGCGAAAATTGAGAATTGAGAATTTAAAGATTGAGAATTATTCCAATTGTCAATTATCCATCATAAATAATAAGCATGAAATTGCCCGGTAAAATAGCGATAATGGGTGGTGGCAGCTGGGCCACGGCTATTGCAAAAATAGTCTTGGCTCAGGCTGAATCAATCAACTGGTATATGCGCCGCGACGACCGAATTGAAGAATTCAAACGTTTGGGACATAATCCGGCTTATCTGACAAGTGTGCGCTTTGAAATAAAGAACATCAACTTCTCTTCAGATATCAACAAGATAGTAAAGGAATCGGATACCCTGATATTCGTTACCCCCTCTCCCTATCTGAAAAGCCACCTGAAAAAGCTGAAAACCAAAATAAAGGACAAGTTCATTGTCACTGCTATCAAGGGTATCGTCCCTGACGAGAACCTGATTGTTTCCGATTATTTTCATCAGGTATACGGTGTTCCCGAAGAGAATATAGCCGTCATTGCAGGTCCGTGCCACGCAGAAGAAGTAGCCTTGGAGCGTCTTTCCTATCTGACTATCGGATGTAAAGACATTGACAAGGCGAAGATATTCGCCCGGCAGCTGGCCGGACATTACATAAAAACTTCTGTAAGCCCGGATGTGGCAGGTATAGAATACGCTTCGGTATTGAAGAATATTTATGCTATCGCCGCTGGAATTTGCAGCGGTCTGAAATATGGCGACAATTTTCAGGCTGTATTGATTTCAAATGCCATTCAAGAGATGAACCGCTTCCTGAATACCGTACATCCCGTAGAGCGTTCTATTGATGATTCCGCTTATCTGGGTGACTTGTTGGTTACCTCCTATTCCAATTTCAGCCGGAACCGCGTATTCGGAACCATGATTGGTAAAGGTTATTCCGTAAAAAGCGCACAGATAGAAATGGAAATGATTGCCGAAGGATACTACGGAACGAAATGTATCAAGGAGCTAAACAAGCACTTGCACGTGAACATGCCTATCGTAGATGCCGTTTATAATATTTTATATGAGCGCATCTCGCCCATGATTGAGATTAAATTATTAACTGATTCATTCAGATAAAATATCAGATACAATGAAGAATATTAGTTTAAACATCGACAAAGTAGCCGGTTTTGTTTCTAAGGAAACAATCGCTGCTTACGAACCTCAGGTGAAAGCCTGCATGGAAACATTGGAAAACGGTACAGGTAAAGGTAATGACTTCTTGGGTTGGTTGCATTTGCCATCGTCTATAACAGCCGAACATTTGGCTGACTTGAAAGCTACTGCCCAGGTTCTGCGCGACAACTGCGAAGTAGTAGTCGTAGCAGGTATCGGTGGAAGCTATCTGGGAGCACGTGCCGTAATAGAAGCTTTATCCAATAGTTTTCAATGGTTGAAAGCAAAACAAGACGGACCCGTCATCGTTTTTGCAGGCCACAATATCGGCGAAGATTACTTGTTCGAGTTGACTGAATACTTGAAGGACAAAAAGTTCGGTGTAATTAATATTTCCAAGTCTGGTACTACTACAGAAACCGCCTTAGCTTTCCGTTTACTGAAAAAACAGTGTGAAGACCAGCTTGGCAAGGAAATGGCGAAGAAAGTGATTGTTGCCGTTACAGATGCCAAAAAGGGTGCCGCACGTGTTACAGCCGACAAGGAAGGATATCAGACTTTCATTATCCCCGATAATGTAGGCGGTCGTTTCTCTGTCCTTACTCCAGTAGGTTTGCTGCCTATCGCAGTGGCAGGATTTGACATTGAGAAACTAGTGGAAGGCGCACGCACGATGGAAACAATATGTGGTCCGGCTACTCCGTTTGCCGAAAATCCTGCCGCTGTTTATGCTGCCACCCGCAATGAATTGTATAAAGACGGAAAGAAGATTGAGATTTTGGTAAACTTCAATCCCAAACTGCACTATATGAACGAATGGTGGAAACAATTGTACGGTGAATCCGAAGGTAAGGATGGTAAAGGTATTTATCCGTCTGCCGTCGACTTCTCTACCGATCTCCATTCTATGGGACAGTGGATTCAGGAAGGTGAACGTACTATCTTCGAAACAGTTATCTCTATCGAAAACCCGGAACATACGCTTCAAGTTCCTTCGGACAGCGAAAATTTGGATGGCTTGAATTTCTTGGCAGGAAAGCGTGTAGACGAAGTGAACAAGATGGCAGAACTAGGTACTCAGCTGGCACACGTTGACGGTGGTGTACCCAATATGCGACTGATTGTACCCGAACTGAATGAATACTACCTGGGAGAAATCATCTATTTCTTTGAAAAAGCTTGTGGTATCAGCGGTTATTTGCTGGAAGTAAATCCGTTCAACCAACCAGGCGTGGAAGCATACAAGAAAAATATGTTTGCTTTGTTGAATAAACCGGGATACGAAGAAGAGTCTAAAGCTATCCAAGCTAGATTATAATATCAAGAACCTATTCAGAATGCCATTTATCAATGTCATTCCGAATAACAGTGAAGAATCTGAAAGCATCCATCAAATGCTTGCAGATTCTTCACTTTATTCCAATCCAACGGTCACACCTTTGGAAGTAATAACTATACATTTATTCTATGTTTAAAGAAGCGATAAATAACTATCTTCATACTCATGGATACGAATCCATCGACTTGAAAGCCGTATTATTCGATATGGACGGCGTGCTGTTCGACTCCATGCCCAACCATGCTGAGTCATGGCATAAAATAATGAAACGCTTCGGTTTCGGCCTCAGCCGAGAAGAAGCTTATATGCACGAAGGGCGTACCGGTGCATCTACGATCAATATAGTAAGTCGTCGGGAACGTGGGCATGATGCTACTGAAGAAGAAATAAAAGCTATCTACCAAGCCAAAACTGAAGAATTCAACAAATGCCCCAAAGCAGAACGGATGCCCGGCGCACTGGAAGTATTGACTAAAATAAAGAGTGAAGGACTGACTCCGATGGTAGTAACCGGTTCGGGACAAACTTCGTTATTGGACCGATTGAATCATAATTTTCCGGGCATATTCCAAGCCAACTTAATGGTTACCGCCTTTGATGTGAAATATGGGAAACCAAATCCGGAACCATATCTGATGGCCCTAAAGAAAGGCGGCTTTAAACCCAATGAAGCGTTAGTAATAGAAAATGCACCACTAGGTGTACAGGCGGGAGTTGCAGCCGGTATTTTTACCATCGCCGTGAATACAGGACCATTGCACGACAATGTGTTACTGAATGAAGGAGCGAATTTACTTTTTCATTCCATGCCCGATTTCAATGAAAATTGGGAAACACTAAAGCAAACTATTAAAAATAAATAGGGGCTTATTTAAGCCCCTATTTATTTTTAATTCGCCATATTTATTCAAACAGTTTACTGCGCGACAACATACAAGCACCGATGATCCCGGCTCTTTCTTTCAATTTAGATTCTACAATAACAGAATCACGGTTCATCAAGTTCAGTGTATATTTTCGAATAGCTGTAGTGATGGGTTGTGTCAAATAATCACCTGTACGTGACAATGCACCACCAATAATGACTAGCTCCGGATTAAATATATTAATAAGTCCCGCTACATGGCGACCTAATTTCACTCCGATTTCTTCCACCAGTTCAATACACAGCAAATCTTCCTTATTTACCGCATCAATGATATCATCCAAGGTCAAATCTTCCAAATTTTTCTTGGTATTGGAGATAATAGAGTTTTCACCATTATTAATATGTTCCAACAGAATACGATGCAAAGCAGCCCCCGAAACTTCCGTTTCTATGCATCCTTTTTTCCCACAATGGCAGATAATCTCATTCTCATATCCAAAATTATGCCCGAATTCGCCAGAGAAACCAGATTTTCCTTTATAAATCTTTCCATCAATGATAATTCCCATACCCAATCCCCAACTGACATTGATAAAGATGATATTCTTCTCACCTTTCACAACACCTTGCATATACTCACCGTAAATCATAGCACGAGTATCGTTATCAATAGAAACACGATAACCACCCACCTTTTCTGATATGACATCCGTCAACGGGCGCTCATCAAAATTGAATATACTGTAACTATATCCCAAATCCGGATTCACACGCCCGGAAAGATTTACATTAATATTTAATATCTTATCTTTCTCAACACTGACTTTTTGAAGAAAATGTTTAATCAACTTACACAATTCGTCTAAACTCTCAGGGGTATTCTTCGCTTTAAAAGGAACATTCATTTTTAGCTGAACTACATCTCCTTTAAAATTTATCAACCCTAAGTTAATGGAAAACTGACGCACTTCAACACCTACAAAATATCCGGAATCTGCATTCAAACCATACAAACTGGGATGTCTTCCCCCACTGGTTTCCAGCTTTCCATAGTCGTTAATGTAACCTTCCTCACACATTTCATCAATGAATTTTGTAACTGTAGGCACACTTAAATCCATCTCTCTTGCTAAATCAGTAATCGTAGAGCTTCCATTATAAATATAATGGGTAATGATTTTCTTCTTCATCACAGCCATCTTTGAGCCCTTTTCAATTTCTTTCAACAAATTCTCACCCATAATAAAATATTCCGTTAATGTCCACAAATATAGTTATTTTTTTATGAAATCAAATCACATTTAAAGAGAATTTTCAAAAATTATTTTAGAAGATGTAAGCTAATTATCATTTTTTGTAACAATTCCATTTTCCATATACATTTAAAGAACGTTTCTAAGTCGCTTATTTATCTTTCTATTTATTAAAAGAGTGATTATTAATAAATAAATTTAGTTTTCACTTGTTGTTTTCATAAATCATTTATATATTTGCACGCAACATGATTAAGTAATATAAAATATTCATTTCAAATAAATTAAAGGCTATGGAAAAGATTCACGGATTAATTGACGCACCTTTTACTCCCTTTTATGAGAACGGAGAAGTAAATTATGAACCGATTGAAGCCTATTGCCAACTATTGGTTAGAAACGGACTTCAAGGCGTATTTATCAATGGTTCTTCCGGAGAGGGCTATATGCTGACAGAAGACGAACGCATGAAACTGGCTGAACGTTGGATGGAAGTAGCACCCGAAGGATTCAAAGTCATTGTCCATGTAGGAAGCACTTGTGTAAAATCAAGCAAACGTCTGGCGGAACACGCTCAGAAAATCGGAGCATGGGGTATCGGAGCAATGGCACCTCCTTTCCCGAAGGTAGGACGCATTGAGGAATTGGTGAAATACTGCGAAGAAATAGCATGCGGCGCTCCTGCACTTCCTTTCTATTTTTATCATATCCCAGCTTTCAATGGAGCATACCTCTCAATGGTAGCATTCTTGGAAGCCGTAGACGGTCGCATTCCTAATTTCGCCGGCATCAAATATACTTTCGAAAGCCTGTATGAATACAACCAATGCCGTTTATATAAAAATGGCAAATTCGACATGTTGCACGGCCAGGATGAAACGATCCTTCCATGTCTGGCTATGGGCGGTGCACAGGGCGGTATCGGTGGAACAACCAACTATAACGGCAAAGAACTCACAGGCATCATCGAAGCATGGAAAGCCGGTGATCTGGAATTGGCACGCGAACGCCAGAATTTCGCGCAGGAAGTTATCAATGTCATCTGTCACTATCGTGGAAACATCGTTGGCGGCAAACGCATCATGAAACTGATAGGGCTGGATTTAGGAAAGAACCGGACTCCATTCCAAAATATGACAGATGAGGAAGAAGCTGCCATGAAAGCCGAACTGGAAGCAATCAATTTCTTCGAAAGATGTAACAAATAAACCAGAACCACGATGTTTTCAATAGATTATATAAAAGAATGGTCAGAATCATACAAAACAGATCTGACCACTAATATCATGCCGTTTTGGCTGAAATACGGGCTGGACAAGGTCAATGGAGGTATTTATACCTGTGTTGACCGGGACGGCAGCTTGATGGACACCACCAAATCGGTGTGGTTCCAAGGAAGATTTGCTTTTATCTGTTCCTATGCGTATAATAATATAGAAAAGAACGAAGCATGGCTGGCAGCAGCTAAAAGTACAATAGACTTTATAGAAGCGCATTGTTTTGACTCTGACGGACGTATGTATTTCGAGGTGACTGCCGAAGGCACTCCCTTGCGCAAACGCCGTTATATTTTCTCGGAGTCATTCGCAGCCATCGCCATGTCGGAATATGCCATCGCATCCGGTGACCAGACGTATGCCGTAAAAGCATTAGACTTGTTCAAACGGATGCAGTATTTTATGGAAACACCGGGCATACTCCCTCCTAAATATCTGGATACTCTTCCTATGAAAGGACATTCCATCACAATGATCCTGATTAATGTAGCATCACGTATCCGCCAGGCCATTCAAGATGAAAGCTTCAACGGACAGATTGACGCTTCCATCGCCCAACTGCGCAAAGATTTCATGCATCCCGAATTCAAGGCGTTGCTTGAAACGGTAGGTCCCCATGGAGAATTCATCGACAGCAACATGGGCCGCACCATCAATCCGGGACATTGTATCGAGACAGCCTGGTTTCTGCTGGAAGAAGCCAAATACCGTAATTGGGACAAAGATATTACGGAATTGGCCCTCACTATCCTTGATTGGTCTTGGGAGTGGGGATGGGACAAAGAATTCGGAGGTATCATCAACTTCAAAGACTGCAAGAACCTTCCGCCACAGGATTATTCCCAAGACATGAAATTCTGGTGGCCTCAGACAGAGGCTATCATCGCTACTTTGTATGCATATTTAGCAACCGGAAATGAAAAATACCTTGACATGCACAAGCAAATCAGCGATTGGACATACACCCATTTCCCTGATAAAGAGTGTGGAGAATGGTTTGGATATCTCCATCGTGACGGCACGCCTGCACAAATGGCCAAGGGTAACCTGTTCAAAGGCCCGTTCCACATTCCAAGAATGATGATCAAGGGCTATACATTATGCGAGGAAATACTCGACAGCAAAAAATCACATTTATAAAGCCCTTTATCTATTAGCATGAAAAACAGTAAAATTTATCCTTGGGTTGTAGTAGGATTATTATGGGGTGTCGCCCTGTTGAATTACATGGACCGGCAAATGTTGTCCACAATGAGAGATGCCATGGCGGTGGATATCACCGAGCTTCAGTCAGCTGCCAATTTTGGGCGACTGATGGGAGTCTTTCTTTGGATATATGGCTGTATGAGCCCTATAGCCGGAATGGTGGGCGACCGCATGAACCGCAAATGGCTTATTGTTGGCAGTTTGTTTGTATGGTCGGCCGTCACTTATCTGATGGGAATCGCCGACACCTATAATGAAGTTTTTTTCCTTCGCGCCTTGATGGGAATCAGCGAAGCGCTCTATATTCCTGCCGGATTGTCACTGATCGCCGACTATCACTCCGATAAGTCACGTTCATTAGCCATCGGTATTCACATGACCGGGCTCTACACCGGGCAGGCCATCGGAGGTTTCGGCGCTACAGTAGCCGCTGCTTTTTCCTGGCATACAACCTTTCATTGGTTCGGCATCGCCGGCATCGCATACGCCGTAATTTTGATGCTTTTTCTACATGAAAAGAAGGATAGAATACAAATTGAACAAATAAATTCACCTTCCGGTAAAGAAAAAAGCAATTTATTGAAGGGATTATCATTACTTTTCAGTAATATTGCATTCTGGGTGATTCTGCTATATTTCGCAGCCCCCAGTTTACCGGGATGGGCAACCAAAAACTGGTTACCTACCTTGTTCGCCGAGAACCTGAATATACCGATGTCACAAGCCGGCCCCATGTCGACTATCACCATCGCGCTATCCTCGTTCATTGGCGTAATTATTGGTGGAACCTTATCCGATAAGTGGGTGCAAAGAAATATAAAAGGACGTGTGTACACGGGTGCCATCGGCTTGGGACTTACTATTCCATCCCTGCTTTTACTAGGGTTCGGACACAGTTTCGTAGCTGTTGTGGGAGCTGGATTATTATTCGGAATCGGTTATGGTATCTTCGATGCCAACAATATGCCGATTCTATGCCAGTTCGTATCATCCAAACACCGTGCTACCGCCTATGGTATCATGAATATGACAGGCGTGTTTGCGGGAGCAGCCATTACCGAAGTCTTGGGAAAGTGGACAGACGGCGGTAAGTTGGGACTGGGATTTGCCATGTTGGCTATTATTGTGCTTATCGCACTGGTAGTACAATTGACATTCCTCCGTCCCAAAACGGATAATATGGAATAACCCGTATAGTTAACTTAACACTTAAAACTTAAAAAAGAAAGAACCATGAGAGTAATTATTGAATCTGATTACCAAGCGCTGTCACAATGGGCGGCAAACTATGTAGCTAGTAAAATCAATGCGGCAAATCCGACTCCTGAAAAACCTTTTGTTTTAGGTTGTCCCACAGGATCTTCACCGCTAGGCATGTACAAAGCGCTGATAGAACTGAACAAGCAGGGAAAAGTATCTTTCCAGAATGTCGTTACTTTCAATATGGACGAATATGTAGGCTTGCCTGAAGATCATCCAGAAAGCTACCATACATTTATGTGGAAAAACTTTTTTAACCATATTGATATAAAGAAAGAAAATGTACATATCCTGAACGGAAATGCCGAAGACCTGGAAGCAGAATGCGCCAACTACGAAAAACAAATAGCCGAAATCGGAGGCATCGACCTGTTTATGGGAGGTATCGGTCCCGACGGACATATCGCATTCAACGAGCCGGGCTCATCTTTGTCTTCACGCACACGTATCAAAACACTGACTACAGACACAATCATTGCAAACTCACGTTTCTTTGACAATGACGTGAACAAAGTACCTAAAACTGCGTTAACAGTAGGTGTAGGGACTGTCCTTTCAGCCAAAGAAGTTCTGATTATCTGCAACGGGCACAACAAAGCACGTGCTTTGCAACATGCCGTTGAAGGTGGTATTACACAAATGTGGACTATCAGTGCATTACAAATGCACCAGCATGGCATCATTGTTTGTGACGAAGCCGCTACAGACGAACTGAAAGTCGGTACCTACAAATATTTCAAAGACATCGAAAAAGCTAATTTGTAATTTATGAGAACAAACTTAAGTTCGCAGATTTCTCTGAACAGAGTATCTCCGAAATATTATAAACCCGAAAATGCGGTGGAACGTTCTGTCTTGACCCGCTGCGAAAAAGTGCCTACCGACATCTATGAAACGATGGAGGAAGGCGTGCAGCACATTGCCAACGAAATTACGGCAAAAATTCAGGAACGTCAGCGCGAAGGAAAGTTCTGCGTGATTGGGGCTGGAACCGGTGCTTCATTACGGCCGCTTTATGCCGAACTGGTCCGTAAACATAAAGATGAAGGACTAAGTTTCCGTAACGTAGTAATTTTCAATTTATATGAATATTACCCCTTGGTTTCCGAAGGGGCTGGAAGCAGTTTCTCACAGCTGAACGACTTATTCCTAAGCCAAATCGACATCGATAAACAAAATGTATTCACCATCGACGGAACGATTCCGCAGGAAGCTGTCATCGAATACTGCCGCCTGTACGAACAACGTATCCAGACTTTTGGCGGTATAGACATCGTATTAATGGGCATTGGTCGTGAAGGCAATATTGCCATGAACGAGCCGGGATCAAGCTTGAGCTCCCCTACCCGACTGATTTTGATTGACTCAACCTCGCGTGCTGAAGCTGCACACAACTTGGGAGTGGACAATCTCCCTCCCTGTTCCATCACGATGGGTGTGGCAACTATTATGGCTGCCCGCAAAATCTATTTGCTGGCATGGGGAGATGACAAAGCCGATATCATCAAGAAAGCGGTGGAAGACAAAGTGAGCGACACTCTGCCTGCTTCTTATCTGCAAATGCATAACAATGCAAATGTCTGCATAGATCTGGCAGCGGCTTCTCACCTTACCCGTATCCAACGTCCGTGGCTGGTAACCAATTGCGAATGGAACGACAAATTGATTCGCAGCGCTATTGTATGGTTGTGTATGCGTGTCAAAAAACCGATTCTGAAACTGACCAACAAAGATTACAATGAAAACGGACTGAGCGAACTGCTGGCACTCTACGGTTCTGCTTACAACGTAAATATCAAAATATTCAATGACTTGCAGCACACCATCACCGGATGGCCCGGCGGCAAGCCCAATGCAGATGACACCTATCGCCCCGAACGGGCAAAACCATTCCCGAAACGCGTGGTAGTCTTCTCTCCGCACCCGGATGATGACGTAATCTCAATGGGTGGAACTTTACGGCGTTTGGTTCAGCAAGGTCACGAAGTACACGTAGCATACGAAACTTCCGGAAACATTGCCGTAGGCGATGAAGAAGTAGTACGTTTCATGCACTTCATCAACGGTTTCAACCAACTTTTTGATGAAAACTCCAACGAAACCATCAAAAACAAATACGCTGAAATCAAGAAATTCCTTGCCGCTAAGAAAGAAGGCGATATGGACAGCCGCGATATCCTGACCATTAAAGGACTGATCCGTCGTGGCGAAGCCCGTACTGCAAGTACTTACAATCAAATTCCATTGAACCGTGTCCACTTCCTCGACTTGCCGTTCTATGAAACAGGAAAAATCGAGAAGAACCCTATCAGTGAAGCCGATGTGGAAATCGTTTTACAGTTACTACGTGACGTAAAACCCCACCAAATTTATGTGGCCGGTGACCTTGCCGACCCGCACGGAACCCATCGTGTCTGCACAGACGCAGTGCTTGCCGCTATCGACATCGAAAAAGAAGCCGGTGCCGAATGGTTGAAAGATTGCCGCATCTGGATGTATCGTGGCGCATGGGCGGAATGGGAAATTGAAAACATTGAAATGGCCGTACCGTTCAGTCCGGAAGAATTGCGTGCTAAACGTAACTCCATCTTAAAGCATCAGTCTCAGATGGAAAGCGCACCGTTCCTGGGCAACGACGAACGTCTGTTCTGGCAAAGAAGTGAAGACCGCAACCGGGGTACCGCTGCTTTGTATGACCAACTTGGTTTGGCATGTTATGAAGCAATGGAGGCCTTCGTAGAATACGTACCCCTATAATTTAAGAAACAACCTAACCTAATTTTATACTAACCTTTAACCAAAAAACCGAAAATCCCCGACGGATGTGATATCCCTCGGGGATTATTTTTAGATTTCCATTTATTGCAAATGATATCCCATAGTCATCCTCACCACAGCTACCTGCTTCGAGCAACACACCCCAAACTACATCTCATAATTCATTAATCCCATAGCCAAACAAAGCAAAATCCCCCAGACAAGGATCTTCGGGAAAAACCTCAGCCAAAGCCGCAGTAATAGTTCTTGCGTTATTCAGCGTATAAGATTTACTTCGGGTCAGCCCCAATCTGAAAGCCATCTCACTGACATGTGTATCCAAAGGGATAATCAACTCACATGGAGAGAAATTCCTCCAGATTCCAAAATCCACTTCCGAATCGCGACGGATCATCCAGCGCAGAAACATATTCAATTTCTTTTGCGGCGCCTTATCCGACACTCCAAACAAACGGCAAAGACGTTGCATCGGAGTTCCATCCGTTTCGCAAAGAAGAGCATCCTCCATACTCTCATACCTATTATATATAGTATACAGCCAATGAAACAATTGTGCCATTCTATTTTTTGAAACTGTCCGATAGAACGACTCCTCACCACAGAAATCAGTTTTCCAGTTCCCGGACAACACATACTGCAAAGGCTGCCGGTTCATTATGGAATCCAGCCGTTCTGCCGCCTTCAGTATTTGAGGGCGGGCTCCGAAACTAAGAAAAGCAGTCAGAAAAGCACTGATTTCAATATCCGCTTTGAAATGATAGCGATGCGGGAACTGTACCGGATCAGAAGAAATAAAATCAGAGTTATGATACCGGTCAGCATATTTCCGCAAAAAATCAGCCACCGCCATCCGGCTCTCATGAGTTTGCCGTTCTGTAATATAAGACATGAATCGCTCTTGTTCGTTCTTTCGGGTCATAAATAAAACGTTTATGATTTGTACACAAAGGTATATTAAAATAAAATAGATTGCATTTTCAGAAATCAAATTCCATCCTTAATCCTCAACTTGCCTTTTCTATATTCTTTAGGTGAAATCCCCACATATTGCTTAAAATACTTTCCAAAGAAAGACTGCGTAGGGAAATTCAATTGGTCTGCAATCTCCTTGATACTCAGATCCGATCCTTCAAGCAACTGTTTTGCCTCGGTAATCACCATTTGCACAATCCATTGCAAAGCACTATTTCCCGACTTCTCTTTAATGATGGTGGAAAAATAACGTGGAGTAATATGCTGCATCCTCGCATAATAAGCTACATCACGCTCCTTTCTATACAAACGGAAAAGAGCCAGCATGAAATTCTGAAAAATCACATCCTTCTTGTTCTGCGGCAAGGGCTGCATGGGTTGGTTGGCAAAATACATATTCAATATCTCATAGCAGAAAGTCTGCCCCATCGACTTGATCAGTTCCAAAGTCAGGCGTTGTTGCTGCAAATTCACCTCTTGCACATCCTCCGCCTCTATCCTCTCCCGCAAATTATCCAACAGATACTCCAAATGAGCACGTTGCTTATCCGAAAGTGATATACAAGGATGCTTCCGCATAAAAAGCTGGTTTTCCACATTGATCACCCTATTGACGATAGGAATGATATAATCTAAATCCACTTCAACCATAACCCCTTCCGCATCCTCACTCTTATGAAGCAGATGCACCAAGGTAGAAGCCATGTAAATATACACATCACCGGGATTTATCTGAAAATGCTTATCTTCCAGTGAAACCTCCACATTTCCTTTCCGGCAAAAGAAAAGGCCACATTTATTAAATGTCGAAATAATCTGTCCGTCTTTAAAGGCATACAGTTCACTATCCGAAAGAAATCTAAAGAGAAAAGGCATCTGTTGTCTGTCCATCAATCTATACATTCTTTAATTTACTGCAAAATAAATACAAATCGTAAACTTTCCAGCTACATAACAACCCAAAAATATACAAATCGGACAATTTATCATTCATATCAACCTTTTCTATCCTCTTGCTTCGGAATAACTTTGTATCAGAAAACTAATTGCACGAAAATCATAGTAGTATGAAACGAATTTATCTTATTCTAACAGGTATTTCCTTGATCTTACTAAGTTCCTGCGCACAACGTGCCCGGGAAGCCAAAGGTCATCAGACAGTAAAAATAGACACAGTTGTTTCTGCCGACAAACAAACGTTCCTGCAATTTCCGGGAAAGGTAAAAGCCGCACAAGATATCAGCCTTGCCTTCCGGGTAAGCGGAACCATCAGCAAAATACATGTAAAAGACGGCGCCCGTGTACAAGAGGGACAATTACTGGCCGAACTGGACCCCACCGACTATCAAGTACAACTGGATGCTACTGAAGCAGAATACCAGCAAATAAAAGCGGAAGCAGAAAGGGTCATGGCTCTTTACAAAGACAACGGAACCACCCCCAACGCCAATGACAAAGCCGTATACGGGCTCAAGCAAATCACCGCCAAGTACAAACACCATAAAGATCAGTTGGCTTACACCCGGCTCTATGCTCCTTTCAACGGGTATGTCCAGAAACGCCTGTTCGAAGCTCACGAAACCATCGGAGCCGGAATGCCCGTCATTGCCATGATCAGCGGCGGAACCCCCGAAGTGGAAATAAATCTGCCTGCGGCCGAATATATCCGCCGGGAGCAGTTCGACAATTATCACTGCACATTTGATATCTATCCGGGCGAAACCTACCCGCTGAAACTAATCAGTGTCACCCCGAAAGCCAACGCAAACCAACTATACACCATGCGCCTGCAAGTAGTACCCGGCACACGGGCTATCCCTTCTCCCGGCATGAACACCATGGTAACCATCCTTTGCCGTACAGAGCAGGAGAATACTCTTTCTGTCCCTACCGGCGCCATCCTGCAAAAAGAAGGCAAAGCGTATGTGTTCGTCTTTCATCCATCCAGCAATACCGTACACAGACAGGAAGTATCCATACTGCGCTTGTTGAACAACGGACACAGTCTCATCACTTCCAGACAACTGCAACCGGGAGAGCAGATTGTATCCTCGGGCGTACACCACATTGAGGATGGAGAAATTGTAAAACCTTTGTCACCGGTCACTAACACAAATATAGGAGGATTATTATAATGGACATCAGTAAATGGGCATTCCGGAACAGGAATCTGATTTATTTCCTGATAGCGGTTCTGCTGCTCGGCGGAGCCTACTCCTGCTATCAGATGAGCAAATTGGAAGACCCCGAAATAAAAGTGAAACTTGCCATGGTGGTCACCACCTATCCGGGTGCTTCCGCGCACCAGGTAGAACTGGAAGTAACGGATGTGCTTGAAAAGAACATCCGCACCATGGGCAACATTGACAATATAGAAAGTTATTCATACAACGACCTGTCCCTGATACAGATAGAACTGCTGAGCACCGTGCCGGACGATGACGTGGAACAATGCTGGGACATGCTGCGCCGCAAAGTAAGCGACGCCCGCGCCCTGTTGCCCGAAGGAGCCACCACCCCGATAGTCAAAGATGACTTCGGAAATGTATATGGCATGTTCTATGCCCTGACAGGTGACGGACTGTCCGACCGTGAACTGTCCGACTATGCCGAACTGGTAAAACGGGAAGTGAACGAACTGGAAGGTGTAGACCGTGTGGAACTCTACGGCAAACGTTCCGAATGCATCAATATCTCCCTGTTGCAAGACCGTATGGCAAACCTCGGTGTTAAACCTGCAGAAGTACTGGCAACCTTGAACGGCCAGAACAAAACCACCTATACAGGATATTATGAAAATGGTGAAAACCGTATCCGCGTCACAGTAAACGACAAATTCAAAACCGTAGAAGATATCGGAAAAATGCTGATTCAAGGACACGATGACGACCAGCTTCGCCTGAGTGACATCGCCCGTATAGAGAAAGCCTACGAGGACCCCACACGCAATGAAATGTTCTATGACCATGAACGCGCTCTCGGTATACTCATCGCTGCCTCCAGTGGTTCGGACATTATAAAAGTAGGCCATGCCGTAGAAAGCAAATTGGAAGAACTCAAAGCCGAACGTCTGCCCGCAGGAGTGGAATGCCACAAAATCTTCTATCAGCCCGAACGGGTAGGCAGCTCTTTGGGAACCTTTGTCATCAACCTGATAGAATCCGTCATCATCGTAGTACTGATACTGATGATAGCAATGGGGTTCAAGAGCGGCCTTATCATAGGTATCAGCCTGGTCATCACCGTATTCGGTTCTTTTCTGTTCCTTTATTCGGCAGGCGGAACCATGCAGCGCGTATCATTGGCTGCTTTTGTACTGGCAATGGG
Organism: Phocaeicola sp. GP0067; assembly: GCF_031119655.1. Lineage (NCBI taxonomy): Bacteria > Pseudomonadati > Bacteroidota > Bacteroidia > Bacteroidales > Bacteroidaceae > Phocaeicola > Phocaeicola sp. GP0067. The sequence goes on along the minus strand of NZ_JAVHZY010000006.1, from coordinate 126,593 downwards.
AATGTTGGTAGACAACGCCATCGTCATCATAGACGGCATACTGGTAGACTTGAAAGCCGGCAAAAACCGGATGGAAGCCATGACCGCCATCGGAAGACAGACAGCCATGCCTCTTCTGGGCGCGACACTGATAGCCATTATCGCCTTTCTACCCATCTACATGTCCCCCGACACCGCAGGCGTCTACACGCGCGACCTTTTCATCGTACTTGCCGTTTCCCTGTTGCTAAGCTGGATATTGGCACTGATCCATGTACCACTGATGGCCGACCGCCGGCTGCATCCTGCCATAGATACTGACAGTACCGGAAAGCGAGTATACAAAGGTAAAATCTATGCCACCCTCCGTTCGGCACTGCGGTTCGGTCTGGCCCACCGGTGGAGTTTTGTATTTGCCATGACCGGTCTGTTGCTGCTTTCCGTTTTCGGCTACCAATATATGCGTCAGGGCTTTTTCCCCGACATGGTTTACGACCAGCTTTATATGGAATACAAACTTCCGGAAGGGAATAACTATACACGTGTGGTTCGAGATTTGGAAGAAATAGAAACCTATCTGAAAGGACGGGAGGAAATAACCCACGTCACCACCTCCATAGGCGGTACGCCCGGACGCTATAATCTGGTACGGAGCATTGCCAACCCCTCACTTTCGTACGGCGAACTGATTATCGACTTCACCTCACCGGAAACCTTGGTAGAACATATAGACGAAATCCAAGCTTACCTCTCCCAAGCCTATCCGGACGCATACATCAAACTGAAAAGATATAATCTGATGTTCAAGAAATATCCCATAGAGGCGCAATTTCTGGGTCCCGATCCTGCCATCCTGCACCAACTGGCCGACAGCGCCCGCGCCATCATGGAAAGGACTCCGGAAGTCTGCCTCATCACCACCGACTGGGAACCTCAAGTACCCGTACTGACCATCGAATACGACCAGCCGTCCGCCCGTGCCCTCGGCCTGAGCCGTAATGATGTCAGCCTTTCCCTGCTCACAGCCACCGGAGGCATTCCTATCGGCTCTTTCTACGAAGGTATCCACAAAAACAACATCTACCTGAAATGCCTCGACGAGAAAGGAGAACCGATAGAGGACCTGGGCAACGCACAAGTCTTCTCGTCTCTGCCTTCCCTGAACGGACTGTTGAACGAGGAAACCATGGTGAAGCTGAAAGCCGGCACACTTTCGAAAGAAGATTTGGTGGAAAGCATCATGGGAAGTACACCGCTGAAACAAATCAGCAAAGAGATTGATATCCGGTGGGAAGATCCGGTAGTTCCCCGTTACAACGGGCAGAGAAGCCAGCGGGCACAATGTTCGCCCGCACCCGGCATTGAAACGGAAAAAGCACGTCTTGCCATCGCGGAACAGATAGAAAACATACCATTACCCGAAGGTTATTCACTGGTATGGCAAGGAGAAAAAATAGCCAGCGACCAGTCCATGAAGTACCTGTTCCAAAATTTCCCGTTAGCCATCATTCTGATGATTGCCATCCTCATCATGCTGTTCAAAGATTATCGCAAACCCATCATCATCTTCTGCTGTATTCCGATGATATTTGTAGGGGTGGTAGCGGTCATGCTGCTCACAGGAAAAGTCTTCAATTTCGTGGCTATTGTAGGCACATTGGGATTGATCGGCATGCTGATTAAAAACGGTATTGTGCTGATGGATGAAATCACCCTTCAGATCAATGAAGGAGTAGAACCGATCACCGCACTGATAGACAGTTCCCAAAGCCGTCTCCGCCCGGTCATGATGGCCTCGCTGACAACGATTCTGGGTATGATTCCCTTGCTGTCCGATGCCATGTTCGGTTCCTTGGCGGCAGCTATCATGGGTGGATTGCTGTGCAGCACACTGATCACGCTGCTCTTTATCCCTATATTATATGCCTTGTTCTTCAAGATAAAAAACAATTGATTCATTTCACTGACATACAAAACCGAGAATAAATGAAAAAGACAATGATACTCCCCCTCTGCTGTCTGCTGTGGCATCTTGCCACCCCCGCATGGGCACAGGAAACACTGAGTCTGAAAGAGTGCCGCGAAATGGCATTAAAATACAACAAGGAAATGGCGGCTTCCGTGAAACAGACGGAAAGTGCCCGTTATACAGCCAAGAGTTACAAAGGGAACTTCTTCCCCAACTTCACCGTCAGCGGAACAGGACTTTACAGTAATGCCGACGGTAGTTACGGCATAGCCGGAGGCAACCTGCCCGTCTTTCTGCCCGATGGAACAGGACAGTTCAATCCGGGACAACCCGCAGGCTTTGCCTACTTCCCCGGCATTAACCTGGACTATAAAATAGGATGGGTCTATATGGGCGGCGTGCAAATGGAACAGCCCCTCTACATGGGCGGTAAAATCCGTGCCGCCTACAAAATGTCCTTGCTGGGCAAAGAAATGGCACAAATGAATGAAAATCTGACCGCAACAGAAGTCATTCAGAAAACAGATCAGGCATACGCTCTGGTAGTAAAAGCAAAGGAGATGAAAACAGTAGCCGATGCATACCACGCTGTATTGACGGAATTAAAAAATAACGTAGAGAGTGCTTACAAACATGGACTTAAACCTCAGAATGATGTATTGAAAGTACAAGTAAAGCTGAATGAAAGCGAGCTAGGTATCCGAAAAGCCGAGAATGCTCTCCGCCTGGCTACCATGAACCTCTGCCACCTGATAGGGAAACCACTGACCACACAAGTTCATGTTTCCGGAGATTTCCCGGAGATAGAGAAAGACCTGGAAGTACAGGTACTGGATATCACCCGCCGTCCGGAATACGGAATACTGGACAAACAAGTGGCGATAGCCCGCCAGCAGGTGAAACTGAACCGCAGTGAACTGCTTCCCAAAGTAGGGATCAAAGGCTCATACGACTATGTACATGGTTTGGAACTGAACAACAAGAATTTCCTGGACGATGCCAGTTTCTCTGTCCTGCTGAATGTAAGCATCCCCTTGTTCCATTTCGGAGAACGCAGCAACAAAGTACGTGCAGCCAAAGCCAAACTGGAACAGACCCGCCTTCAACAGCAAAACCTGAACGAGCAAATGTTACTGGAACTGACCCAAGCCGCCAACAATCTGGACGAAGCAAAGCTGGAAAGCGAACTTGCCGACCGTTCCCTGCAACAGGCGGAAGAGAACAGGCGTGTCAGCAAAAGCCAGTACGAAGTAGGTCTGGAAACACTCTCCGACCATTTGGAAGCCCAAGCGTTATGGCAACAGGCTTACGAAACGAAAGTTGACGCCCGTTTCCAACTTTATCTGAACTACGTGGCCTATCTGAAAGCAGCAGGGACCTTGCATGACAAGCTGTAAGTCTCTTGTTCCGAGTTCAGATTGAGTACAAATACAAGCAATCCCTCCTTCTCCAGAGTTTTATAAATGTGCTGCCACTGCTACCACCCACTCTACTGGAACCACCATGAACAAGGCGTTTCAACGGGTGGTGGTAGCACATTTTTTTATGGGTAAAAAGTGCTGCCACCACCACTTTCCCTCTCTTTTTATTCCCAAACGGATAAAAAAGGGGCTATACTTCGGCTATACCTTCCTGCTTGCGCAGCACATACACCGCATGAGAATGCTTTCCTTCTTTGTCCAATCTCTTCTCCTCATACCAAGCCTTCAGCTCGTAGGCCGCCGTAGTGCGCGCCACCCCCAGCCATTCCGAATAGGCCAGACGTGTAATGGAACCGTATTCTTTCAGATAAGCCTCCAGCAATGTCCAACGCTCCTCCTTGCTACGCTTTTTCACCGTAGGCAAGAAGCCGAACTCGGCACGGAGGATGTCTGTTTCCTGCCGCACCCGCTTCACCAGTTCCGGCACCGGACGGAAGTTCACCTTCTTTATCCTCACGGATGCCGCACGTATCTCCTTCCGGTCTGTCACCTCACGCGAGGACAAGGCAAGAGAAAACGTACCCAGGCCGTCCAACCGCACATTTTTTCCTTGCCGCAAATGGGATACAACCATATCGGCCACCTCCTGTAGCACTCCCACCACACAGCCCGCCGAATATGCGCTATGCTTGGACAACTCCTTCACTATGTGATCGGTAGTAATCGTTTCCTTCACCACTACCGCCGGATAAAGCACCGGTTTGCCGTCCTTTTCCTTGAAAGGGTTGGCCTTGAAATCATATTTTATATCCATCATTAAAAGATTTGATCTGTATCCGCAAGCCCTTTCTGCTCTATGGTTAAGGGTTCTCTTCCTTTTGTATTCTATCTCCATAAGCTTTGGACTTGACTCCAAAGGCTATGGAGTTATCTCCAAAGGTTATGGAGTCAACTCCGCAACCTATGGAGATAGAACACATCTGGACAAAGATACTTAATCTTTAGGGGAAAAAGGCTTAATATAAAGGAAAAGATGGATTAAGGAGAAAAATAATCAGGTAGTCGACTCATTCTTAAAAAACTAAATGAATAAACAAAAGGATACGCGATATACAGGGAGATACCCTGATAAAAAGATTGGGTATCTGCGGAGAACAACGGTTTCATTGTATTCTGCGGACAGACAGAACGGTTTATAACCAAACATCAAAGGAAATATATTTGATGCAAAAGAAAGAATATCATTTTTTTATCCTATTTTTGTGTTGGCAACAAACTAATACCATAATACACAAACTGATGAAAACCACTATTTTACTTGGCTTATTATTGACCCTTACTGTTTCATGCAAACACCATTCCAACCCCGTGACTACCGAAGAAAACTTCCACACCCAAGAAGCCAACCGTCTGGTAGCAGAAGCGAGGAACCTATGGTTGCCTCCTTTAGACAGCACTTTCTTCTTTAATGACAGTGAACATATATCTATAAACGACAAGGAAATATGGGCCAAACTTGACAGCGCATTAGCCATTGACCCTACCAATATAAAAGTATATGTGGGAAGAATCAGTTATTTATCAGCCTGCAAAAAGTACCATGAGATTCTGTCTGTACTCCGGCAAGCTGAAAAACAATCCACCCTCAATGCCGACTTATGGTCAATGAAAGCGATGTTTGAAGATTATTTCGGAGACAGCCTTACCGCCCAAAAAAATTATCGGTCTGCCGATTCCGCCTATGCCATCCTCATAAAAGAATATGCTACAGACAGCCTCAGGTATGCCGGTTCCCGCATCAACCGCGCACTGAACATGGCATTGATGACTGATAATATAGCGATTCTTGAAGAAGAGGTGGAACTCACTAAAAAGATATTTCCCAAGACATGGAAAGGACTGGACAGTAGTTTTTACGGGAAAAATAAAAAAGACTTTTTCGACAAATGCTTTAACGTCCGCAAAAAGTAATCCAGCCTGCTACATCAAGAAAATTACAAATCATTGCATTTGAAAGAACAGACCTGTAATACCTACTTTAAATACAGAGGGTACTTAGCCGGATATTTTATTCCTTTGTACCCTCAATCAAAATAAAAAAGCACTTTATGTTTCAACTGTATCTGCTGCTTCGTCTGAAAAATTTTGGAAGAATAGTTATAGAATTGGGTATCTTCAGAATAGTCTTCCTTACCATCTTAACGGTGGCTGCCATCATGATATTGTTCTTGGCAGAAAACCGTTTCGCTATTCCTGTGGTATGCGTTCTCTTATTAGCCGGTTATCATAATGTCCGGAAAGACAAAGAATTTTTACGCACTTTAACACCTCATCTTTCTGTGTTCCTGATAAAAGAATACACCTTGATCGCATTACCTTTTGCCGGAATAGAAATAATAAAAGGACAATTTACCGACGCTATCGGCTTATGGCTGTTCGCCGCCTTATTACCTTGCCTGAAAAAAATAAAACTGAAACACAAACCTGTCCGTCTTCCTTTTCTTTACAAAGGAAGTTATGAATATATACGAATATTCCGCCAATCTTTCTGGGTCTATATCCTACTCTTTCTTTTTGCAACCGCAGGAACCGTACACGGAAATATAAAAATAAACAAAGTATGTCTCATACTATGGGGATTGGTACAGGCATCAGGCTATCTGCAAACAATGGACAACAGATATCTTCTTCATTTCAAAAATTTCAAGACTTTATGCCTTTTCCAACTAAAAAGCATAGCATGGAATGTTTTCATCACCTCCATTCCTTTCAGCTTAGCGCTTATAGCGTCTACCTATGACCAAGATGAAATCCTCTTTTTCTTATCTTATTATACTGCCACCTTAATTTATGCCATTGGTATCGGTATGTTGCGCCATATCATCCCATCCCCCCTATTGCTGTTTATTGTGCAATTAAGTATATTAATGCCTTTTTATTTAGGCTCTCTTTTTGTTCCAATTATTTTAATACCCGGCATAGCACTTACAGCATTGCTGACCTGCCATGCGCACAAACGCTTAAAAAGATTATTATGATAGAAGTGAATGATTTACATAAAAGTTTCGGTAAGGTCAAAGTATTAAACGGCATTCATTTGGAGTATCACCCTGGAAAAATATATGGCTTGGTGGGCGAGAATGGAGCCGGAAAGACTACTTTATTCAATTGTATAATGGGAATCTATGATTATACCGGAAGCATAACCAAAAGCAAAACTTTAAAAACAGGTTATCTGTCTGCATCCAACTTCTTTTATTCCCAAATCACGGGTCTTGAACACTTGGAATTCTGTATGAAGGCCAAAGATCTGCCGGTCAATACACCCACCATTCAACATTTAAATGAAATTTTCCAACTGCCCCTTGACAGGTATGCTGCCGAATATTCTACTGGAATGAAAAAGAAACTGGGATTTATGGCATTATTGTTGCAAGACAATGACGTATTTATTCTTGACGAGCCGTTCAATGGGGTGGACTTGAAGGGATGTATCCTGATGAAAAGACTCATCCGGCAACTGAAAGCAAAAGAAAAGACGGTGATAATTTCCTCACATCTCATTGCCTCGCTAAGGGAAATATGTGATATTATCCACTATCTGAACGAAGGGGGTATTTACAAAGAATACCATGAAGAAACAACAGAAGAGATAGAAGAGGATATATTATGCAATACTAAAAAGATACAGCCCACCTCATACTTTCAGTAACACACAGCACTGTCCTTACCTGAAAACTACACATTTGACTCCATCCCAATCCTTTTTCACCACTGATATTGCACAGATACCATAAATTCACGGGGACGAAGTTTTATCCAAGAAGTATAACTCTGCACGGCAGAATAAAGAGTATAACGATATTGTTCCTTATTAAACAGATTTATAGCAGAAGCGGCAAACCTCCATTTTCCGACTTTATGTATCAATGAAACATCTGCAAGCCAAATATTCAGATGCTGGTTCTTACTTAAATCATTATAAAAATGCTCTCCGGATAAACGAAACTCCGTATCATGAAATTCCAAACTGAGAGTCAGCCGTTGAGCCACCTCCCATAAAGGATCCAAACTAGTATCCTCTCCTATTCCGCCTCCCACACAACTGACCGTCGCTTTGTATTCAGCCTCGAAAAATACAGAAGGAGCCCACACAATTTTAGGTTCGATGCACAAATAGTCATACCTGTAATCCTGAACGATGCCTTCATTCAGTTGTTTCCCCTCGTTGCGTGCTAAAGTCAATTCCAAAGAAGTCTTCAAATTCCAGTCATAGATCCCTTTCGACCCTATGGTATTCAAGGTGTAACTATGAGAGGAATGATTTCTTTCCACAGACGAAAGATAGAAATTACCGTCCTTATAGTTACGTTCTGTTATCAGATTATAACGATTGTGGGAATAGGAAGCTGATAAAGTCCAGAAAAACTCCTTGATAGTATTTTTGTATTCCAGATAGCAGGTATAAAGTTGCCGTACCGTTACAGGAACTTTTCCTGTATGCTTCACCACAGTCCGGTAATCTTCACGATACCGAAAGGGGTAGATATCCTTCAATCCTCCTTCACTCTCATCCAAGCTTCCTAGTAAGGACATTTTCCAACGGGGAGTAAATTTATAACGGAAACAAAAGAATGGGGAGACACAAAAACGGCTATAAGATTGCTTTGGCAGATGACTCCACCGGACAGTAGTGGCGGCAGTGAACAAAAAATCATTTCTCTCCCATTCGATACGGGGAACGGTATAGAAAGAATAGCTATGGGCTGAGTAAGCATTCTCCTGTTTCACCGAAGAAAGTTCGCCACAGAAACCACCTGTAAGCTGATAATTCACTCCATTTATTTTCCTCATCCCATAAAGGACATTATCCGTGTAGGCATTGCCGGTGTTCATTTCTTCATATTCCGCAAGGATAGACTCATGTGTCTGTCCGATGACAGTTCGATATGTGTTTTCGCTGATGTTATCGGGCGAACTCAATTCGTTCCTATGGTAGATACAGTTGGCAATCAGCATGTTATCAGCAAATAAAATGGGCAAGTTGCGGTGAGCCACTGTCAGTGAAGCGGGGCAATGGGTGTAGCGGATATACAACCGGATTCCCCAAGTGTATTTTTCTTTGGTGTAAAGTTGGTTGAAATAATTCTTCAATTCCCATTGTGAGTTCTTTATCTTTTGAAAAATAGCATTATCACCCGTTATATCCGAAACTCCTGATTTCCATGTTCCTGCAAACGAAAAATTTTCACGAGTGTACCGGCTTACAGTATTATCTTCATAATTCACTTCAGCATTCAGACAATCGGTTTTTAAACGGTCATGCCGATTGGTAGCCGTATGCACCGTATCTTGTACAAAATAATAGATTTCCTCACTTCCATATTGCCGGGTTGTACGGTCATGGATATACCCTAACTGAAATCGTAATTGCTTTTCTTCATCCAATCGGTACAAGCGGTTGGCAGAGGCTGTATGCGTTTCATTGAATAACAGCCTTTTTTGCGACAAGGGCATGGCCGGTTCGGGTAAAGGAAGAAAAATGGGAAGATTGCTGTCCGTCACCCGGTCAAAGCTATTGCCGGATGCCAGTTTCTGTTGGTCGGAAAACAGATTCCGGCCTGTATTATTTGCCTTGTAAGTATAGACAGTCTGCCGGTTACGACTCAATTGCAATGCATTGAACGAAGCGTCGTAAAGTGCTTTCTCTCCATAACCTCCCCCTGCCATAACGGTATAAATCCATTTGGAACGGACTTCAGGTTTCAGTTTCAAATTCAAGGCTACGTCATCCGTAAAGGTCTTGCCACGCAAGGACTTAATGGGTTGGTGCCCTTCAATGACCTCCGCTGCCTGTACGGCATCCGCTTTCAGATTATTATTTATTTGATTATAACGCCCGCCACTCACGTCCATTCCCTCCACATAAAGATTACTGATCGCTTTTCCATTATATTTTATAGTTCCGTTCTCTTCCACATTGATGCCGGGAAGTTTTTTCAACACATCGCTAACATTCCGGTCTTTGGAAGATGCAAAACGGGTGAGATCATATTTCAAGGTATCCTGTCGTCCCCATACGCGCCCCGAACGAATCTGTACTTCTTTCAGCATGATAGCTTCCTGCTCCAGTTCGATAGTTAGCGGACGACCGGCAAGTACCGGTACGGTCTTTTTCCTGTACCCCATATAAAACACCGTTATTATCCTGTCTTTCAAGGATGAAGAGGAAAGTTGAAAACGTCCGTCAACATCTGTCAAAGTATAGTTGATGATATTGCCATCCCCTTCCTGTTGCAAAGTGACGGTAGCAGATTCCAAAGGCTGACGGGTAACTTTATCCGTTACCCGTCCCTCTATCGTGTTTTGTGCGTTTGTTTGAATATGAAACAAAAAGCTCAACAAAGAGAGAATGATTGCTGTTTTCATCCTGTTATTTTTCAGATAATTCTATCGGATTATAAGGTAACTCAAAGTTTTTCAATGCATTACCTTGCTCATCTTTTACCGTCAATTTTACATTGGGGGCTGTAGAAGTAATAAAGCCTACCGGGTCCTTGGCATAACGCTCATATACCTTATTCAAATCTCTACGACTGATGGATTCAGAACCTTTACCATTGAAAAGAAGCGGCTTCGGTCCATCAGATTGCTCGACACCTGTACATTCAAATGAGTAATGTCCCCGGGCATCTTCAGCCTTTATAATGAAACCGGGTAATCCACAAAGTTTCCAAGGCCCTTCACTTACAGGAATTTCCATCGTAAACCATGCCGTATAACTTCTTCCCCGGAAGTGACAAGTTGCTTTCCGGCAATGATAAGTCAGAATAGTAGCCGTATCGGATAATAAGGTCCATACCGGTTTTTCATTCTTTTCCTCGCAACGGAAATTACTGGTAGCCAACCGATCAAGCGTTGTCACCTTTCCCGTAGGATAGTTCTTATAAATCCGATATGTAATACGCCCGTTTCCATAAGCCTTGGCATGTTGCTGCAAGATATCTTGGGACACTTTATTAGCATAGTCGGCAATCAAAGTAGAATCCCGAAGATAAGTAGTGTAGCTATAAAATTGCGAACATTTCTTTCCCACTTCCAACATCATCGTTTCCGAATTGGGCTGACAGTCGGTCTTGGTAGTATCCTCTACCATCTTCAACTCATACTGAGCACGGAAAACCAATTCATCTATGGGTTCGCTTTTCTTCACATCATCCATAGAGAGAATGGTTATCTGCGCCGTAGCCTGTAATGCCACAGTTACCATAAATAACAGGTTAGCCAATTTCTTTTTCATAATCCGAATTGTTTTTAAATGATGAATTTTATACTGCAAAGCTAAGTCCTTCCCTCCTTCCCGATACCACAAAGTTATTACTGAAATATTACGCCGATAAAAAAACAATCCTCGTGTACATTGCATATCCAAGGATAGCCCGTACCTTTGCTTTAACAAAAAAAGAAAAGATGGAAAAAAGAATAAAAACAGTATGGATACTGACTATCATTACAGCTATATTGATAATAGGTGGTCAAGGTTATTGGCTTCACCACCAATATTGCTATTCAACGAAAACATTCATGCAGGAACTGCATAAACAAATACTGCAATTGGAAAAAGAAGAAATGAATACACGCTATGACAAACGGACTAACAACCACAAATATACACTGAGCTACAAAATAGAAATGCCGGATTCGGTGAACCAAAACGGCAAAACAACCTGCATCATTAGTTTTTATAGACAACAAAGTGAAATTGATAATCTGGATTCGTTAATAAAACAGAATGCATTGTTGAATGAGGACAGCGTTATAGTCCGCGACAGTTTTCGGGTAGAGAACATTTCCAATGAAATTCTATTTGATGCAGCCACACGCTATGGAGCCGAGATGACTCACCCCTTCCAAGCCGGAAAATTTGATTCACTATTACAAGCCAACCAAATAAAACTGACAAATATCAGACTGATACAGACTGATTCTATCCTGTGGCATGGAAGCTATACCTCTTCCACCCGATTGTTCAAACCTGAAATGTATATTGCTTATCCTTATAATCCTTTACTTAAACAGGCATTGACGGCATCCATACAGATACCTTTCCCCTCCCTGCTCCAGCAAATGGCATGGCAGCTGTTGGGTAGCCTGATATTAGTTCTGCTTTTGGTATTCTGTCTTATCTACCAGATCAAGACCATTCTGAAACAACGGAAAATAGACGAAATGAGAAAAAGCTTTGTAAATACCATGATACATGAACTGAAACGCCCTGTACAGACCTTGAAAATGTGTATTGCCTTTCTCAACAACAAGTCCATGCGTACAGACGAAAGAGCAATGGATGAAGTAGTAAAGGATTCCATGTTTGAACTGGACAATCTTTCTGCCTACCTGGCCAAAGTAAGGGATATGACACGGGCTGACTATGAACACACGCCTCTCCACATCCGTACTTTTGATTTACGGGAAACCGTAGATAAATTAATCCGGCTGGTCAATGTTCCTACCAATAAAAAGGTTACCATCCATCCGCACTATGAAATGAAATCCACTTTGGTCACCGCTGACCCGGTACATATTGCCAACATCATCAGCAACCTGATAGAGAATGCCATCAAATACTCCGGCAAAGAAGTCCGGATTGATTTATCCTGTATACAGAAAGAACACACCCTTACTATACAAATAACAGATAACGGAATTGGAATTCCGCCAGCAGAGCAAAGCAAGGTTTTTGATAAGTTTTATCGCGGCAACCATATACCGGACCGAAATATACCGGGTATAGGACTAGGACTAAGTTACGTAAAGCTCCTCACCGAAGCACACCACGGACATGTATCCTTGACCAGCCAGCCGAGTAAAGGAACGACTTTCAGTATTGTACTACCTCAATAATCATTTCAACAATCCACATAAGATGAAAACAATCAAAATACTTTTCGCAGATGATGATTTAAAATACTCCATGCTCTTAAAACGTTTTTTGGAGGCAGAAGGCTATGAAGTTACTTACGCAGGAAACGGAAGCATTGCCTTACAACAATTTCCCTTAATAAGGCCTGATTTGGTATTGCTTGATATCAATATGCCCGAACTGAACGGCTTCGAGGTAGCGGCAAAAATACGGAGACAAAATCATCAGGTACTTATTTTCTTTCTTTCAGACCGTAGCGATAAAGCCGACCGTCTGAAAGGCTTTGATCTGCAAGCCAATGATTATCTAGCAAAGCCTTTTTATCCCGAAGAGCTGTTGGCACGTATCCGTGAACGGTTTCAATGTGCAAACAACAGAATTGAAACAGAAAGCTATACATTCGGAAAAAGTACATTTAACTATACCACCAATGAAATAAGGACGGGAAATAACAAGGTACTGATTACTTCCCGACAGGCTGAGATACTTCGAATACTAGCTAAAAACCTCCATGTTCCGGTAGACCGGGAAATACTTTTGAAACATGTATGGGGAACTTCATCCTATGCCAATTCGCTGGCATTGAATGTACAAATAACCTATTTACGAAAAGCGTTGCGCAATGATTCCAGCGTGAAGATAGAATCACTGATGAAGAAGGGGTATGTGTTACACACTGAAAAAGGACAAGAAAACTCTTTATAGTTCGTCATTCTTCATTTCATTCAGAAAGGCAAACTATAAAGAGTTTCAAATAGCTGAAAGCACTTTTGTTATAATGTACAAGTTCCTTCGACCAGCTTGCCCATTGCCCATACGGCACGGATATTCAAGTCCTGGTCAAGAATCAAGATATCGGCATCTTTGCCTTTCTGAAGTGAGCCCTTGCGGTCATATACTCCCATAATCTTGGACGGAGTTTCCGAAGCCATACGGACAGCATCTTCCAATGGGATTTCTGCCTTTTGCACCAAGGTACGGATCAAACGGTCCATGGTAGCCACACTGCCTGCCAAAGCAGAACGGTCGGCCAATTTGCACACACCATCCTCGATAATGACACGAGGGTCAAAAGCTACATTGCTTTCACTGGCGGCACATGCCAAAGCATCGGTAATAACACAAGCACGTTCCACACCCTTAATCTTATATATCAGGCGCAAGATAGTAGGAGGAACATGAATACCATCGGCTACCACTTCCACTGTCATATCGTCTATCAGATAAATACTTTCTACTGTACCTTCATATTTATACTCACGACGCTTATGGAAGCCCGGCATCGCATTATAGAAATGTGTAGCATGAGAATAACCGGACTCCCAGGCTGCACGGATATCTTCATATTCGGCCTGTGTATGTGCCACAGAAGCCAAGATGCCTTTTCCTGTGATATACTTACCAAACTGCATAGCACCCGGCAATTCGGGTGCAGCATCCCAACGCTTGATACAGCCCCACTTCTCTACAATAGGGATATATTCCTTCGGATCCGGGTCTTTTATGTTTTCAGGCATCTGACCGCCTGCCATCTTCATATTAAGGTAATGCCCTTCAAGATGAAGACCAAGTACCGGACTGTCCGGTTCCGCCATCAACCTGGTACAAGTTTCGGCAGCTGCCTCAATCATCGGTACGGTAGAAGAAGACAACGTTGGAAAAATACTGGTAGTACCATGTTTCATGTGAGCATTAATGGCTGTACGGAAAGCCTCTTCCGTACCTTCCATAAAATCACCGCCACCACCACCATGACAATGGATTTCCACACCACCGGGAACAACATACATACCTTTAGCGTCAATCAGCTCGGCTCCGATAACAGCTAAATCACAATTGGTAACTTCTAAAATCTTATTGTCGCGCATAAGGACAGATCCGTCCTTCAACCAGCCCTGTGGGGTAAGAATCTTTGCGTTAATGATTTGGGTCAACATGATACTATGATAAGTTAGAATTTTTAATTGGCATATTAAATTTGCCAACAAAAATAGCAACTTTTTCACTTTCTAAAACAGATTTCCCCAATTATTTTCCAACTTTTTTAATAAATAAGCCCCGCTTAATAAAATCAAGCGGGGCACAGATAGTGGAAATTGAAACAAATCTTTTTACTTACTCATTAAAACTAGCCTACCTGATTTAAGTCCTTTACCTGTTGCGGTCAATATGATTTCTCCTGGTTTATCAGTACTTTGCACAACAGCAGTCATCATTCCGTTAAACACTTTCATCTGCGGAACATGGAAAAGTTCCAATGAAGTGGGATCTCCGTTTGCACCGGCACGATAGGTTCCCGCACCTTTTACAGAATACTTGATGAGATGCTGCGCATCGGGACAAAGATTACCCTCTTTGTCCACCACTCTTACTGTGACAAATGACAAATCCTTGCCATCAGCCTTTATTTCATTGCGATCTGCAACCAGTTCTATATGGTCGGGCTTGCCTGCCGTATGGATTTCCTTTTCGGCCACAGCTTCCCCCTTCTCATTATAGGCAACCACTTTTACGGTTCCCGGCTCATACTTTGTATCCATCCACATCAAACGGTAGCGTTTCTGGCGTTTGAAATCTGCTATGGAAGCAGAATCCGCACTATTTTCAGCCGTTACAGTCAAATCTTTGGTACGCTTACCCTGACTCTTGCCATTGATAAACACTTCTGCCGACGGATAATTTGTATAAACAAAGATAGGAGTCACTTCTCCTTCACGTCCCGGCCATGTCCAATGAGGAAGGATATGCAGCGTTTCTTCATCTTTGTTCCAATGACTGCGATACAGATAGTAACGGTCTTTGGGCAATCCGGCCAGGTCGATGATACCGAACAAAGAAGAATGGCTGGGCCAATCAGTATAATAAGGAGTCGGTTCGCCCAAATAATCGAAGCCCGTCCATACAAATTCTCCGATACCCCATGCGTTATCCTCATGCCAAATCCAGTCATCCTCCGGCAAATTGGACCAACCACAATGTTCCACATCGTAAGAAGAAGACTGATGATCGTCATATTTCTTCATAGCCTGACGGACAACAGGGAATTTATAGACGCCACGCGAACTTACTGTAGAAGCTGTTTCACTACCTAGAATAATCTGCTGAGGCAATTTCTTATAGTTTTCTGGATATTTATGAGGGCGGTAATTGAAACCGGCCACATCCATCACAGCAGCCATATTATTATTTACTACAGCATCAGGCGCATCCATACCTTGTGTTACAGGACGGGTAGGATCTTCACGATGACAGATATCCTGTAACATACGCGAAAGCTTTGGTCCGTTATTGCCATTCCACTGGTCGGGTACTTCGTTACCGATGCACCACATAACAATACTCGGATTGTTACGGTAATGACGGATCAGATTAGTCAGATCCTTCTCCACCCATTCATCAAATATTTTATGATAACCGTTGGCCATCTTTGCCGATTTCCACTCGTCGAAAGACTCCACCATCAGCATCATACCCATTTCATCACAAGCCTCCACCAATTCGGGTGCCGGCATATTATGAGAAGTACGAATGGCATTACAACCCATATCTTTCAGAATACGAATCTGACGACGTATAGCGGCATCATTTACAGCACCGCCTAACGGACCCAAGTCATGATGGTTACATACCCCTTTGAATTTGGTCAGCTTTCCATTCAGGAAAAAGCCCTTGCCGGGGACAATCTCCAAAGTACGGATACCAAAGCGGGTGGTATATTCGTCTTTCAAGGTATTCCCTTCATATACTTTGGATTCAGCTGTATAAAGAACCGGAGTATCAGGACTCCACAACTCAGGATTAGCCACTGCAAACTCCTGTTCAAACAAAGCATTATCAAAAACACTCAACTTGTTTTCCCCTGTAGCAACCACTTTGCCGTTTTTATCCTTGATCTGCGTCACAATACGGTAATTATCCTTATTAGCTCCTTCAGGGCTAACCAAAGAAGTTTTCAAAGACACTTTTGCATATTTGTCTGTCACCACAGGAGTGGTAACAGACGTCCCCCAAGCAGGAATATGCGTATCTTCATTGATTACCAGATGAACATTGCGGTACAATCCGGCCCCCGGATACCAACGTGATGATTCAGGCTCGTTTTCCAAACGGACTGCCAGTTCGTTCCTCTCACCCGGTTTCAGATAAGGGGTCGCATCCACATAAAAAGAATTATAACCGTAGGGCCAATAACCGGCCTCCTGCCCGTTCACATAAACACGGGCATGGCTCATTGCTCCATCAAATATCAAAGTCGCTTTCTTGCCTTTCTCAAAACCAGGAGCATCAAAGTTCAGGCGATACCATCCGGTTCCTACAAACGGAAGACCTCCGGTACGTCCGGCATGTTCCATCGCCTCGGTCTGTCCATCTTGAGTAATAGCCATTTCCTGCTTGTCGTTATTGATACTGAACGGACCATAAATCGCCCAATCATGAGGAACGGTGACGTTCTGCCATTTACTGTCATTATAACCGGGATTGGCAAATTCCGCATTATCTTCACGCGTAAATTTCCACCCTTTTTCGAAAGTCTGCTCTGTACGTACCTGCGCTTGCAAAAAAGCAAAATAACAAACAGCTCCTAACGCAGCACACAAAAATCGTTTCGTATTCATAGTTATTTCTTATTAGGATTTTCTGTTACTATAAAAGTAATTTCACCTGCCTTGATCAAATCATCATGCGAAATCAAATATTTATTAATTTTCTTATTGCCCAGTCTGATTTCCTTTATATAATCCCCTTGTCCTTCTTTCTTGATAACCAATTCTTTCTTGCCCCAATATTTAGGATCAAGCTGAACGGTCACTTTATCAAAAGTAGGAGTGGTCAATGTATATTCGGGCACACCCGGACAATCCGGATAGAATCCCATCATACTGAATATAGCCCATGCAGACATTGTACCCGTATCATCATTGCCGGGAATTCCATCCGGCTTAGTTGTGAAATACTTAGCCAACAATTCCTTCACCAATTTCTGTGTACGCCATTCTTCACCTTTGAAACGACTGAACAGGTAAGGATAGGCTATATCGGGTTCATTGGCCGGATCATAATTCCCTTCATCAAACACGCTTTGCAATTTATCAACAAATTTCTTGTCGCCCCCCATCAACTTTACCAAGCCATTGATATCATGAGGCACAAAGAAAGTGTAATTCCATGCATTACCTTCATGGAAACCGGGACTAGGTGCAAAATTAGCTCCTTCTTTCGGATCAAACGGTTCATAGAATTTGCCTTCTTTAGTTATCGGACGCAAGGTTCCGAAATCCTTGCTATAATAATTTTTATAGCCCATAGAACGTTTGCGGAACAATTTCGCATCTTCTTTCTTACCTAAAGCCTCCGCCAAGGTAGAAAGTGCATAGTCGGCAACATAGTATTCCAAAGCATGAGAAACCGAATTATCATACTGACTTTCCATCGGCACATACCCTTTGGACATATAATCATCATTATCCGGACGCATCAGATTATCCTTGCCCGGAGTAGTGGCCGACTTATACATTCCCTTATAAGCTTCGTCAATGTCAAAGTCTTGCAATCCCTTCATCCAACTGTCTACCAGAACAGGAATAGAAGGGTCACCTTCCATCGTCAATGTTTCACGACCATACAATTCCCATTTCGGGAACCATCCGTGTTCCTTGTACATGCCCATCATGGTGTGAATCATATCCATCTGACGCTCCGGATATACCAAAGTCATCAACTGGTGATAGTTACGATAAGTATCCCACAATGAGAATACCGTGTAACGGTTACGGTTGGTGGTCAAAATCTTATCTCCCTCCATTTGTGGATATTGTCCGCTTACATCCTGCAAAATATTCGGATGAACCATCGTGTGATACATAGCGGTATAGAATACTCCTTTTTGCTCTTCCGTTCCACCTTCCACTTTGATACGGGAAAGATCATCGTTCCATTTCTTACGGGCTTCCGCACGCAGTTTGTCGAATGTTGTACCGAAAGGCTGTTCTTTTTCCAGATTCAAACGGGCATTCTCTATGCTGACAAAAGACACGCCCATACTGACTTCAATCACTTCTTCCGCCGTGGTATCGTAAGTAAACCACACTCCTATATCATCTCCGCTTATTTCTTTTGTATAAGCAGTATAGAGTTTGTATTTACCGGCCGTATCATCCCATTGCGCCTCCACACCCATCGGACGCATCATTTTCCAATAACCGCGTTTTGCCGGTACTTTGTTGATACGCATTACAAAATAGATAGGAAATACCGCCTGAGGATTATAACAGAAAGTTCCCAACAATTTGGTACCTTCAATCTCACGGTCGTTTACAAAACGAACGGTAGCACCACTCTCATTGGTCAATCCCTCTCCCA
Source organism: Phocaeicola sp. GP0067 (assembly GCF_031119655.1). Classification (NCBI taxonomy): domain Bacteria; kingdom Pseudomonadati; phylum Bacteroidota; class Bacteroidia; order Bacteroidales; family Bacteroidaceae; genus Phocaeicola; species Phocaeicola sp. GP0067. The sequence continues at coordinate 107,941 of NZ_JAVHZY010000006.1, read as the reverse complement.
GATTCAACAAGATATTGCTTTGTCCGGCAGGAAAAGTAAAGCGTGCCATACTGGTACGTGGAGTGGCAGTCAGTTCACATTTCACATTGTATTTATCCAGTATATTGGTATAATAACCCGGATTTGCAGTTTCACCTTGATAGAAGCTTCCATAATTATGATAATCCACATCCAGTTTGCCGGTGGTAGGCATTAATAACAATGATCCCAATTCCGGACAGCCTACCCCGCTAAGATTAACGTGCGCAAAGCCGGTAAGATATTTATTATTGAATTCGTATGGAGTGGACCACCATTGCTTGTCTTTATCCTTATCCCCTTCGGGAACCCCCATCACATTGAAAGGAGTCACCGACATCATTCCATGAGGGGTTAATGCTCCGGGGTTTGTCGTACCGTAATTAGTAGTACCCACAAAAGGGTTTACATAATCTACCGGCTCTTTCTGTGCTGCCGCAGAAAAAACTGAGATACAAGCCAGAACAGCCGATAACAAAATTTGTTTCTTCATGCTATTTGTTGTTTATATAAGTTCTATTATTTCACTACAATTTCATCTGTAAACAAGAAACCTCCGAATTCGCCCGAAGATGCCTGATAACGTATGTAACGTGCTTTGGCATTTCCTTCCCAACCAAAGTTGATGAAAGTCACTTTGTCATCCTTCACTACTTTATGCTCCATGCGCTTCAGTTCCGTAAACTCCTTACCATCATTGGAAACGGAAATGATCACTTCTGAAGGTATAAAGACTTCAGGTCCACACACCTGCATAAAGTCTGCTCCAACAGAATGAATTTCTGTTTCTTTTTCCATATCAATGGTCACATCCATTCTTTTCTTGTCTATAAAACCTTGCCAACGCCTGTCACCATAAGTCCAGCCTCCGATCACACCATCTACCAAGGCACTGTCACCACCGGCCGAATAGCCGGGATAATAAGCGGCATCCGGTCCGTAAGCCACTTTCTTACCTACTGCCAAATGCTGTACGGGCTGATCCGCTCCCGGACGATTTCCTATCTCATTTTTCAATTCAAAAGGATGGTATCCTTCAGCTTTCAATGCCTCTACCTCTTTCAATGCACGAACATGAAAATCATCATAGTTCTTCACAGAAGGGGCACTCCAAGCAACTTCCGCCAAGGCAAGAATACGAGGATAAATCATCATTTCCGCATGTTCCGGAGTCGGAATATATTCTGTGAATAAATTAGCTTGTACTCCATACACCAACTGGACTTTATCCGCACTCAAAGTATCGGGTACAGGATTAAATGAATAAACTTTGGACAAAGGCAGATAGCCTCCTATTGCTTCCGGCTGGGAATCAGGAGCATCCTGATAAGAATCAAAATAGCAGAACTCACCCGGACTCATAATAGCCATGTGGCCGGAATCAACCGCTTTCATTCCCCCTTCCGTGCCACGCCATGACATGACAGTGGCATTAGGTGCCAAACCACCTTCCAATATTTCATCCCAACCCAATAATTTACGTCCGTGGGCATTCAAAAAGACCTCAATACGATGAATCAGATAACTCTGTAACTCGTTCACATCTTTCAAGCCTTCTTTTTTCATACGTGCCTGGCACAGTTTGCAAGTGGGCCATGAGGCTTTACCTGCCTCATCCCCTCCTATATGAATATATTCGGACGGGAAAAGTTCCATTACCTCTGTCAACACATTTTCCAGAAACTCGAAAGTCTTTTCATTACCGACACAGAAATCGGCTTGTTTGTAAGGTTCGTGTGTACAAGACAACTCAGGATAAGCAGTCAGTACTTCTTCCGAATGCGCAGGCATCTCTATCTCAGGAATAACAGTAATAAAACGTTCCTGAGCGTATGCCACCAGTTCGCGGATATCATCTTGAGTATAATAACCTCCGTGAGCATCTTTACTGCCTTCTTCTTCATACCGTCGTCCGTTATTCCACCATTCTTTCCAGGTAGGAAACTCACGCCATGCCGCAAATTCTGTCAGACGGGGATATTTTTTTATTTCAAGACGCCAGCCCGCAGCGTCAGTAAGATGCAGATGCAGACGGTTCAATTTATAATATGCCAAAGCATCCATCTGCTTTTTTATAAATTCCTTATCGAAGAAATGACGGGAAACATCCATCATAAAGCCACGATAAGCAAAACGGGGTTCATCTGTAATGACTCCTGCCGGCAATCCTTTTTCATCAACCATTTGCAGCATAGTCTGAACTCCATAGAACAATCCTGCCCCGGAAGTTGCACGAATAAGTACCTGATCAGGAGTTACCGTCAGAACATATCCCTCGGAAGAGTTTACCTCCGGCAGTTCCGCCACTTGTTTCAAGACAACATTATGTCCCTCTTCTGCTATTACCGGTTTCAAATTCATGGAAGAAGCCACCAGATAATCTTCCAAAATCTTCTTGTCCCCCTCAGACGCATCTATATATAACCCTGTTTCCGAATTCAATGAAAACACTTCCTGCTGTAATTCCACCTTTAATGGTGCGGGAATAACAGAAAGTGTGCGTTGCTCTTCTTTCGTGCAACTTGCAAACAGCAAGCCCAATGCAACTTCCGCCAATATAATCAATCTTCTCATCTTCTCTTTTCTTTAATTCTATTAATTTCATTAGTACGAATGCCTGGTTTCAATTCTCCATTAATAATGTAATGAAATCCGTCCTGCGAAACTATTACAGCTCCGGCACGCGCACCTTGTTCATATTCGCCTAATGTAGTCCATTTATCCGTCTGCGGATGATAGAGCAGCAGGTTTCTATTAAACCGATACCACTCTACAGGATGTGACAAATATTCTTTTCCCGCATAAATACCTTGCAGAGCTTTTAAGAATATATCCTTATCAACTCCTCCGGCACACAATATCATACCCTCGCCAAAAGAGGTTCCCATTCCACCACCTAAAGAGATCTCATTACCTTCCGCATCATACGGGGTGGCAACCGATGACCATTCTTTCGTTTCCGGAGAATACATATATCCATCTACTGACAAAGAAGCCTGATGCCCTTCAACAGCCGGGGCAAATCCCCCCCACACATAAAGTTTTCCATCTTGTGCCACGCAAACAGATTGTACTCTGGGTTCACCCGGAATATCTGTTTCTCTTTTCCATCCTCCAGACAAATCCGACAGATCAAGCATGTACATGGCCGAGGATGGAATGCCATTTACATTTCCACCGACAATATATAGTGAATGTCCTACTAATGCACCTGCCATATTATCCATAGTTACAGGCAAAGAGGGCAAAGTATCTCTTTTCAAGGTGTCTTTTTGCAAAGATAAAAGAAAAACATCAGACAAGCTGTGTGTTGCCGTAGTCCCTCCAACACAAATTAACCCTTTTTCAGTAGAAATAGTGACTCCATAAGCTGCTGCCTGAGGCAGTTGGCCTATTTTCTTCCACTCAAAAGCCGTATCATTTGACAAAGGGGCGATATATATATCCCGATAATAAGCTTTTTTTCCTCCATCGGCTACCGGTATATCAGGGAAATTACAACCTCCGGCTATCAGCAAATTTCCTTCAATCACTCCCGCATATAATGCAGAAACTCCCTTAAGAAAACCGGTATTCTCTGTAGGGAACCCATGCATTTTCTCAAGAGATATTTCAGAAGCATCCGATTGACCGCTACAAGCAGCCATTGTCATCATGCCCAGTATCGCATAAACGCCATATATTATTTTTCTGATCATGTTTTCATGGTGAAGCAAATAATAAAAAGTGTGCCAAAAGCAAATCAGCCATCCCGCTTGCCCCAGAAACGGATTGCACCAACGCAAACACAGCATTCCTTACGCATATGGACGGAGGCATTCCACCTCACGCCCAACGGTACTCTATCACACTTTTGGCACACAGTCATTATTTGAATATAACTATCAATTTAATGAAATTTCATCAACAAACAAGAAAGCCGGATTTCCTTTGCCACCGTGCCAAGCAGGAATGCTATGTTCCGCTAAAGCGGTCACTTTCACATAACGGGCAGTCACCGGATCGAAAGTCAACGTATGGTTGAACACTCCATTCTTGTCATCCTGCTTCATTGCCGGATATTTTTCTGAAGCAATTTCCTTAAAGTTCTTTCCGTCTTCGGATACAGCTACAGAAAAAGCACGGGCATCAAACACCCAGTCACCTTTTTCCACACAAGTAGAAATAGAAGCGCTGCTGATTTCTGTCGGTTGCTGCATATCAATAACTGCTTCCATATCATTTTTATAGAAAGCAATCCAACGGCCCGTCTTATAGTTACCGTTACCTTTCAATCCGTCCACCAAAGTGGGAGCGCCTTTGAATTCATATTGCTTGTTTACCGGTTGCAACATAGTGACAGGTTTCATACTAGCCTTGTTAAAAGCAATTTCCTCTGTAACCACACGGCTATTTCCTGCAGGACGTACAGTAATCGCTTTAAAAGTACAATTCTGTTTCAATTTCAATGTTTCCGTATACAACTGGGAAGCAGCGGAAGGTTCCGTTCCATCCAAAGTGTAATAGATAGGACTATTATCAATAGTAGACAAAGTAACATCCAGCGTACCATCTTTCGGATTAGGAGTAAATACAGCATTTACATCAAAGACATGCTTGGCATAATTATATTTATAAACATCATAAATATCTACCAACTGAGGCAAACGCTTCAAGAAACCTTCATAGTTTTTCTTTTCCGGCATGGTCCACTGAATTTCAGACAAAGCAGCCATACGGGGTAATTCCATATATTCTACCTGACTGTAGGTAGGAATGTATTCAGTCCATAAGTTGGCCTGTACGCCAATGATGTATTTCTGCTCTTCCGGAGTCAGATCAGCCGGCATCGGCTCATAGTTATATACCGTTTCAACGGGTACATATCCACCAATAGCCTCAGGTTCATTAGCAATATCCTTGGTTTGGTAATAGTCGAAATACAAATAAGTATTAGGAGTCATAATTACATCATGTTTCTGTTTTGCGGCTTCAATACCTCCGGCAACACCACGCCATGACATTACAGTGGCATTGGGAGCCAATCCGCCTTCCAGAATTTCATCCCAACCGATAATCTGACGTCCGTGTCCGTTCAGGAACTTCTCTGCATGATTGATAATGAAACTCTGCAATCTTTCCTCGGCAGTATGATTCTTGTCAGACTTAAGACCTAAAGCCTTGATACGAGCCTGGCACTTTGGACATTTTGCCCAACGTACCTTAGGACATTCGTCACCACCTACATGAATATATTCTGATGGGAAAATCTGAATAATTTCCCCTAATACATCTTCAATGAATTTCAAGGTTTCATCATTTCCTGCGCAAAGCACATCTTCTGATACCCCCCAGATTTTCCATACTTCGTACGGACCACCAGTACAGCCCAAGTTAGGATATGCAGCCAAAGCAGCCTGCATGTGTCCCGGCATATCAATTTCCGGTATAACCGTAATATGACGTTCGGCAGCATAAGCTACAATTTCTTTTGCTTCTTCCTGTGTGAAGAATCCACCATAAGGCTTGCCATCATATTTTCCCGAGTTATGTCCGATAACCGTTTCCGCTCTTTTAGAACCTATTTCAGTCAGTTCAGGACGACTCTTGATTTCGATTCTCCATCCCTGGTCTTCAGACAAATGCCAGTGGAAACGGTTGATGTTGTGCAAAGCCAGCATATCAATAAAACGCTTTACAGAATCTACCGGGAAAAAATGACGTGACACATCCAACATTGCACCACGATAAGAGAAACGAGGATAGTCATTGATTTCAACCGCCGGTAAAGCGATATCCACTCCTTGTGCTACCGGAATAGATTTACGCAACGTCTGGATGCCATAAAATACTCCGGCTTCCGTAGGTCCTGAAATAACCACTTGGTCGCTGGTTACCTTTAACTGGTATCCTTCAGGATTTTCAGCATTTCCACCTAATTGCAGGATTATTCCTTTGCCGTCTGTACCGGCTTGTACAGCCAATGACTTTCCGGTAAGATCTTTGATATAACTTGCCAAAAATTCAGCGTTCTTTTGCATTTTTTCATTGCCTTCCGGATACATTATCTTAGTTCCATTTGACAAAATAAACGGAGCAGCCTGATCCATTACCGAAATTTCCTGCGGTAACGGAATTATCTGATAATTTGCTTCTTTCACTTCTGTGTTACAGGATAAAAGCATAAAACCTGCCATTGTCAGCCCTGCAAGGCCCATTAAAGTTTTCATAATAGATATTAATTGATTAGTTAGTATCACTTAATTGCTTAATAGTTATATCAACCTTTTCATTCTTCTTCAGTTTATCTGAAGTAATAATCACTTTCTTTGTCTGTCCCGGCAACAAGTCAAAGAAGTTGTCAGTAAATCTCGCACCCTGAACAGGAATCTCTATGAACACATCCCTGGCCAGCTGTCTGGCAGACAGAGTCACTTCATATTTTCCATCCATCGGCTTCACTTTATAGCGGATCTCGGTCTTCGGAAGCTCCTGATCTTTTGCGTGGTTAAAGTAATAAATTTCTTCGGATAAAACCTCACCTTTCTTATTTTTTAATGTCATTAGAAGAAAAGTATTTTGAGGACTTGTTGTCATACCTGCATAAGGTTCCTTATAATATAAGGTGGAAGCATTGGCCGGAACCTCGCCCTTGATACTCTTTTTAGTCAGAACCTTTCCATTAAAATCCATCACACGCAACAATAAAGTCACCTCTTTATCCGCTTCCAGTTTGTCCGACATAACATAAATATTCAAATCCTCCCCTTCCTTGACAGCATCTACCAATACCGGAGCAAAAGCTCTTTTTGCCTGATAATGCAACGCTTTCCAATTGCCATAATAATCAATGCTCGACCAGGAAACGACCGGCCAGCTGTCATTCAGCTGCCAATATAAAGTTCCCATACAATAGGGACGGTTACGACGATGGGCTTCCAAACCCTGGCGCACTCCTACCCCCTGCAAAACCAAACCCATATAAACCAACTGATCGAAATCTTCAGGCACTTTATAATACAGTCCCATAGTCTTCTTGATGAGGAAATTACCGATAGTGGCTTTTTGATGAGCATTCATCACCTCCGATTCCAATGCATAATCTTCCGGTGAGGCAAAAGTAGCAATCGTCTTCATTTCAGGAAATGCCTGAAAACCAAACTCACTCATAAAACGCGGAATTTCCGTATCCAGACTTTCAAACGGTTTCTGACCATACCAGATACCCCAATTATGGCTGTCGGCAATCTTCCAACTTTCGGGACGTCCCCAATTGGCCTCGTACGGAGAACCATGCATATAGAAACGGTCCGGATCAAGTTCAGCTACTTTACGAGGCAACAACTCACGGAAAAGTTTGTCATAGCCCTGCTTCATTCCTTCCATAATACCGGGATCAGTGTATTTCTTATCCCATCCCCAGTAGCGCATACCTTCATAAATTTCATTGTTTCCACACCACATAGCCAGACTGGCATGGTTCCGTAAACGCTTGATATTATATTCCGCCTCGGCCTCTACCCGTTTCATAAAAGCAGGATCGGACGGATAAGTAGTGCAGGCAAAAATAAAATCCTGCCAAACTAAAATTCCATTCTCGTCCGCCGCCTGGTAAAAAGCATCATCCTCATAAATTCCTCCACCCCATACACGAATCATATTCATATTGGCATCTTTCACATCCTTGAACAACTGGCGGTAACGTTCTTCAGTAATGTTAGGCAGCAAAGCATCATCCGGGATAAAATTCGCGCCTTTGGCAAACATAGGTTCACCATTGACTACAAAATAGAAGGATTCTCCCTGATCGTCTTTTTCTTTCACCACCTTTATTGTACGGAGTCCGATACGCTCTTTTTGAGAAGCTATCACTTTACCATCCACCTTTATTACGGCTTCAAAGTCATACAATGCAGGTTCCCCCCAACCATTAGGCATCCATAAATGAGGCTGCCGTATCTCTATGGGAAGAAGAATATGGTTTGTTCCCGGCTGCAATGTCACCTCTTTCTGTTCGGTTACCTTTTCACCCTCCTTATAAGAATAAGCAACGGTTACTTCCGCTTTCTGAGGAGTTGCAGAAACACTGTTTACAGTCAGGCGGTTTTCAACTTTCGCCAGATCTTTTGTTACCGAAGCCTGACGTACATAGTAATCATCAATGCGTGCCACATCATAGAAAGTCAGTGTCACAGGCCGCCAGATACCACTGGTTACCAAGCGGATTCCCCAATCCCAGCCATAACTGTAAGGCGCTTTACGGCTATAGATACTAACCCGCTTATCACTATGATCATTATCAGCAGGATAATCAAAACCATTGGTTTCCCATTGGGGTAAAGTTTGCTTGACAGGTGAATGAAACAGAATCTGCAAATGGTTTTCTCCCTTCCGCAACACCTCTTTTACCGGAAGAGTATAGCCGACAAACATATTGTCCGTACGTTCCAACAAAGAGCCGTTCAGGTAAATATCCGCATACGTATCCAACCCTTCCAAAATCAACAAGGCAGCATCCCGCGAGAGTTGCTCATCCGTCACATTAAAAGTAGTTTTATAGACCCAGTCCTCATTCTCCACCCACTGCACTTTTTGCTCATTCATCCCATAAAATGGATTGGGCAGCTTATTATGAGAAATCAAATCCTGATGTACCGTTCCGGGCACCGTAGCCGGCAACCATTCATTCCGGCCGACCTGGGCGAACTCCCATCCCTTATCAAGACTCAGACTCTCTGACTTCTTATACTCCTTTGCACTGAGCATCATCGGAAAGCATCCTAACATCATCAAAACTTTTAATGTTTTCTTCATCTTACCTATCTTTATTAATTTATATACTATTCAGCCCGGAATGTGGATGCAGGCAAACCGGCGCCATTTACCAGATTGGCACGGGTAAATGGCTGCCATCCGTAACGAACCGTTTCCGGCTCTTTCACCTTGTCACTCCATACTTTTATTTTACCGTTTTCAACAACAGCCTGTGCCGGATAAAATAATCCATCATCACCTGCCACTTCGAATGTACGAAGCGATTTCCCATCCGAAGTCGACAACTCCTCCGCATAATCAAAAGAAATATAAGCCGCACCTCCACTAAATACGACCGATTTATAAAGCGGTCCCGAAGGAATGACATTTTTATATCCGTATGTTTTATTCAAAGCCCATGCAGCCAACCGTTCACCGACTTCTCTTTTCTGTTTGGGGTGTACGTCCAATGAGTCTCCCCTATCTGAACTGACAGCCATACCGGTATGAGGAATCTCCGCCATCAAACGACGCTGGCTATCACGGAACCAAGTCCATGACGGACGGTCTATACTGGACAATTGGACAAAATAGAATGGAAGTTCCGCATCCCCCCAATTCTTGCGCCAACTTTCCACCAACAATCCGAACAACTTTTCATGAGCCTCCCGATTATGGGCATTGGACTCACCCTGATACCAAATAAAGCCTTTGACCGGAAACTGTTCCAAAGGACGGATACCCGATTCATACAAATAACAAGGCTCATAAGGATGGCGTTGCAATTTATTGGAAGACTGCTTTACATTCAAGGCAGCACGCCCACGCACCCAGTCTTGAATAAAATCATTCTGCATCCAATTACGTAAGATAGCCGGAAAACGATATTCCAATGTACTACGGTCTATCCATGCTTCAGTAGGAGATCCGCCAATGGCATTGCAAATCAGTCCTACAGGAACTTGCAAACTATCCTGCAATTTCTTTCCGAAATAGTAAGCCACCGCCGAGAAATTACCGGCTGTTTCAGGCGAACAAACTGTCCACCGTGTATCCTTATAATATTGCAGATGATTCAATGAATCGAGTACCGAAGCATCCCACTCCACCGCATCCGTACGCCAACGGGCTTTCATATCATAAAAACGGATATTGCTATTTGCAGCTTGAGGAACATCTTGTGCGGCAGTCGCACTCCAATTCAGATAAAACTCCATATTCGATTGTCCGGAACAGAGCCACACTTCTCCCGCCAACACATTTTCATAGACCAGTTTCCGTTTTTCTGTAGAAACAGTCAGCGTATATGGACCGCCCGCCTTCAATGGCCGGACATCCACCGCCCACTTTCCATCTGCTCCCGTCACAGCCTGAAGTTTCTGCCTGTCTATGGAAACAGTCACTTTCTCACCGGCATCCGCTTTTCCCTGAATAGTCAGCAGACGCCCATGCTGCAATACCATATTGTCCGTATAAATTTCCGGCATTTGCAAACCGCCAAAATCACCGGTTATGCCTTCATACACCGTTTTTGCCAGGACAGCCGCACCTTCCTTATCAGGATGGACAGCATCGGGTAACATAAAAGGATATGGATATAAAGGTGCATGAAAATCTATCAACTGTACTTGTGCGTATTTCGCTATCGTTTCTATAGCCAGCTGAATCTCATCATGCCAGTCGCGTGTGCCGGACTCAAACCGCGGATGACGGTCGGCAATCGGAGTCAGACGGGCAATCAAAATACGACATTCAGGATTCGCCACTCTGAACGAATCAATCAGTGCACGATAATCCGCTATAAAAAAATCACGGTAATTGGGCCAATCACGCGGATCTGTATCATTCACTCCTAAATGAATAACCACTACATCACCAGCAAAAGCCAATGCATCCTTAAACTCTTTCTGTTGCATAAAAGGCCGGTGTCCCTTGTTCAGCAACGTAGCTCCCGGCTTTCCAAAACGCTCCACCGTATACCCTTCACCCAGCATTTGCTGTAACCGGGCAGGATAGGACTCCTTATCAGGATCGGATACACCTATGCCATAGGTAATGCTATTACCTACACAAGCAACCTTCACCCGCTTCCGTGCAAATGAAACGGTACAAAGAAACAAACATAAAATCAGTATTAATGTCTTCTTCATTTCTGGTCAACATAAGGTTTTACAATATCACGCCACAGCAAGTATCCCTTTCCTAATAAATGTAATCCGTCATTAGTGTATACTGGATTCATCTTACCTGTCTCTTTCTCCACAAAATGACTATACAAATCAATATAGGCAACTCCTTCCTTTACCGCCAATGGTTCCAACAAATCATTAATTTGTTTTACCACCTGCCAGCGTGATGTATGCCCGTTAAACATACCGTAACAATCATTCACCGGCAATACACTTTGCAAATATAATTTTGTTTTTGGAGATTCTTGCTTTATTTTCCGAACAATCATACTTATTTCTGAAATAATTTTATCCGCAGACGTTCCCCGAGAAACATCATTGATACCGATCAATAAAAAAATCTTTGCCGGTTTTCCCTTTACAATCGGATCCAAACGGTCATATACCCCCATACAGATATCTCCACTGATACCTCTGTTCTTCACATTCTTATTTTGGAACAACTCAGCCCACTCGCAACCGTTGGTAATACTGTTCCCTAAAAAAATAATATCTTTTGAAGTAACCGGAAGTTCTTCAAACAAAGTCGCTCTCTGCTCATAAAAAGTAGAATACTTGCGTTCCTGAGCAAACTGGGGTAACGCTAATAATAATCCCAATAACAATAAGACAATACGTTTCATTTTATTTTTGTTTATCTGGTGAATAAATCAATCCCTCTACTGCCCTTTCTCCGTCAGGAGTCACAAAGACAGCAGTAAACATCCACTTCACAAGACGCGTCTCAGCCATCTTAAACTTGCCGATAGGCAACTTTAAGAAAACCTTGTTCCAACCTTTATTTAAATGCACCGCCAATGGCACTCTTCCTACGCAATTCTCATTTCCCAAAGGTACTTCATAACTTTTCACCTTATGCGTAGCAGTCCATACAGGAGGTAATATTTCACGATCATTAATCCAGATACGGCTTCCCTTATAATCCCATTTGTCAGGCAATGGCGCCAGATCCATCTCCGAACGGCTATAATTCTGAAACTCTGCCCATAACCCCACTTCCTGGTCTTTGGGCGAATACACCCAAGTATATGCATAAGCCGTGTGGTTTTCCTTAGGATCAGCATAAAAAGCAGGAACCATATCCCCCCAGACATGGCGTAAATAAATACCTGCCCCTATTGCCTGACGTACACCATACGTATTCCCGTTATAATGATAGATATCCTTTAACTCCTGTTCAGGCGGGAACACCTTATCCATATCTCCCCCATTAGGAAAAGCATCCGTAATATTCCATTTTACATTAGTCTGTTTTACATAGGCGAAAGGATATCCTTTAAACGTATGCTCCTTATGCCACAACATACGCTTTTCAAAATCAGCGAATTCTTTGAATGCTTCCGTGTCTTCGGGTGGAAGTATCGTACCCAGTCCGTCAAAATATTCCGTACCTCCCCCTCTCCAGGCACGCTCGGCAATAGCAAGCATATTGGGATACAAGCCATTTTCAATAACCAGATTCCACTCATTGTCAATCAAACGATCGTGCCACAAAGCCAATATAGTTCCCGCAATGTCCTCACTGCCTTCTGCCTGATCATAAATACGGCTGTTGTACAAAGCTACAATATCACCGAAAACATCAAAATGATTCAGATAATGAAATTTGGAATCGATAGCAGGAATACCCGGTTGCGCCTTTCCACGGTAACTCCACAAATGTGTCATGTCTATTTCCCCCGGTTTATAGTGCCAGCCCGGATTCCAGGATATTACTTTTTTCCCTTTTGAGCGTACATACGCCACTATTTCGGGTACAAAATGCGGATTGGTAAACTCCACCTCATCCGTACCTATATGTAAATAAGGCACATCAAATGTCTCACACACCTCATCCAGCAACAGTTTCAATATTTTCATCCCTTCCGGACTTTGCATATCATGGCGGAAAGCACGCACAAAGGCAGCACTATGCCCCGGCATATCTATCTCAGGAATCAACAACACCTGATGTTTCTTACAAAAATCCACCAAATCGCGTGCCTCTTCCAGCGTATAATATTTACCCGGCATACGGATGGTATTCACACTATCATTCAGCATAGGAAAGATTTTACTTTCCAATCTCCATGCCTGGTTTTCAGTAAGATGCCAATGAAATACATTAATCTTAAACCGAGATAAAATCTCGATCTCTCTTTTCAATTCTTCCATTGAAATATAACTGCGTCCCACATCCTGCATAAATCCGCGTATCCGGAATGCCGGCCAGTCTACAATCTCACATCCGGCAACAGAACTTCTCTTCCCTTTTTTCCGTTCCAATTGCCGAAGTGTCTGCATAGCCCAATACACTCCCTGTTCTGTTACAGCCTCTATCTTTATCCGCTTGTTTGAAACAGAAAGACGATAGGCTTCAGCCCCGTTTAGCCTGGCTTCCTCAATAGACGGAACCAGTTCCACTTCAATCACCGATGACGAGTGTTCAACAATCTCACCACCTGCATTCATGATAAAAACTTCCCACTCCGGCCTCAACACCGGAGTAGAAAGTTTCACCTTTCCCATAGTAAAGTTCTTCCCCGTATCCTTATACAACTGAGGTTTAGGAAGTAACGAGATACTGGTTTGTGCTATAGTTACAGCACAAACCAGTATCATACCAATAAAACTAGAAAATCTGCGTTTCATTATTTATTTGGTCTTAATAATATCTTTCAGCTTTATCGCTTGGAAAGTCATGTGGGCCACACTGCTTTCATATAAAATTCCTACTGTTTCCTTGTCAATCATAGTCAAGCAGCTGTATCCCCAACCCCAACCGGCATCCAGCAGCAATTGATTCTCGGGCAACCAAGTCACCCCACCATCCAGACTTGCTTTGATGGTAATGCTATGACGGTTCTTGGCATCATTCGGATTAGAGAACAAAAGGATGTCTTTACCCAATACATTCTCTTTAGCTTTAACACTAATCAAACTGGCCATACAAACCGGTTCCTGTAAGGCTGTACGTGAAGACTCATGTTCTTTCCATGTTTTACCTAAATCTGTAGTTGTAGAAACGGCACGACTGCCACCACGATTATCACGCATATTCAGCATCAGCACTCCCGGTTCCACTTCCGCTACCTGAGATTCAGTTGTATTAGTGCGTGCCAATGTACTGATATTCCAGGTTTTTCCATGATCCTTACTGTATATAATACCGGCATTAGGAATACGGTCATTGCCAATATACTGGCTGGCAAAGACCAATGTTCCATCTTCCATAGAGATACCTCTACCGGGACCTTGCAGCAAGAAATACCATGACGGATCTTTCACCTGTTCTGTTATATTCATAGGCTCCGACCAGGTCTTACCATCATCATCACTTTTCACCATCATTAATTGTGCTGTATGATTACGGTCCATGCCTGTTTGTGAATTCCACCACGCACGCCCATTTCCCATACCATGTGTCCAGGCAGCGACAATCCAGATAGTTCCTGTCTTCTTATCAACCAAAATGGCCGGATCGCCTACTCCATTCTGTGCTTTAGGCAACCCATCATATTCACCAAATGCCATCGGAATGCGCATTTTCTCCCAAGTCTGACCTCCGTCCGTACTTCTGCTCAGACCTATTTCCACATACTCCTGTAAATCCGCACTATTATTATAGCGTACATCATATACCCCCAACAAGGTTCCTTTATTTGAAGTGGCCAATCCGGGAATACGATAGGCAGCAGCCCCGTCGTCACCGGCATGACGCACGCCGATCCCCATATAATGGGTATCCGCCTTACGGGCTATCTTCAAAGGAGCAACCTGTCCGTCAATCTTAGCTTCCACCACTTCTGCCGACACTTTGGACAAGATAGAAGCAACAGGCTTCATTTGCAGGCTAATCCAAAAATAATTCACTCCCGGAAACAATTTTTGGTCAGCTTTCAATACAACCTCACGCTTCGGGGCCTTCACTTCCGACTTCAAAACGGAATAAGAAGTATTGGCAGCCAATGTTTTTCCCGGAGTATTATTAGATATATAATCTACCGGAGCAAAATAAGTCTTTCCCCTCCTCTCCACGCTTTCAGTTCCACCATAATACAGTTTCACAGATTCAATTTCATTCAAATTCACGTCTTTGCCGAAGTCCAACTTCACTTCATTCAGCATCTGACTTTGAGTAGCCTCTATACGTAAATGAAACAACTCATTATCCTGCCTTTCAATCAACACAGGAATCCGGGTTTCGCGGACAACAACCGTATCTGCCGCCGCACTCAACTTGAAGGGTGCTAATATAAAAACAACAATTAGCAGTAATAAGCTAGGGTTTCTCATAATATTTATAATTTTACGGGTGTAAAAATAAAAGTTTTTATTGAAATTAGAAAATAAAAAGACGGTTTCTTTATTAATTTCATAAAGAACACCGTCTTTTTATGCAATTAAAGATTCTTATCCGACAAAAATTTAATAACCAACCGTTTGTTTCAACAATGGATTATTAGTAAGAGCTCCTTGGTTGATAGGCCAAAGCAGACGGGCAGGCTCCGCCGGAGTATAGTCAAGCACGTACGAATCGCCAAAACGCCTCAAGTCATACCATCGTTTACCTTCCAGCATAAATTCAAACAAACGTTCCTGCAAGACAGCATCCGCCGGACGCTTATCGACTTCCTGATTGGGAAACCCCACTGTTGAAGCATCATACGCATCACCAAACGCACGCCGGCGCACCCGGTTTATCTCTGTAGCTGGATCCTCACCCAAAAGCACTTTCGCCTCAGCCAGCATCAATAGCAAATCCGAATATCTATAAATAGGATAATCATCACATCTCACCCGTGTACTCCCATTCATAACTCCCCAATACTTATGCGGATACACCCCTACCAATTCCAACTTGCCATTTTCCACCTTATTATATACATCTTTCAATGTAACGTCACGACGGGTGTCTCCCGGCAGAAACTTCTTGAAGTTTTCCAATTTCACCATCAGGCGCATGATACCGAAATTATTCTCGACCGACGTATTTATCAAAGTACCATCCGCATTATAGAATTTCCCTAAATAATCAGCCTGTGGAAACAAATCATTATTTCCATTCCACAGATTGTATTCAAACAATTCATTATGAATGGTAAAGATAATCTCTTTATTACCTTTATTATCATAAGCAAACACTCCCTGATAAGTATCCATCAAGTCCAGATTGCTACGGCTGATATTATTCTGTATGTCAACCAACGCATTCTTTGCTGTCCGGGCATCTCCTTCTCCCCCGTCACGATGGGCACTCCACAGATATACATCCGCTTTCAGCATCAATGTGGCAGCCTTTGACCACAGCGATTTTTTTTCCTTTATGGTATAATCGGATCCAAAATAACTTAATGAAGATTCTATATCTTTTTTTACCTGCTCAAAGATTTCGGCAGCCGGAGTCGCCGCCTTTGCCAGTTTACCCACTTCAAAACCCAGGCTAGGCTCTTCCGTAAACACGACATCTCCCCATGAACGATATAGCTGATACATATAGTAAGCACGCAATCCATACACCTGTCCCAAATAATAATTCCTGGCACTTTCAGTCAGCACATCCGTATGAAGAGTTCTGCTGATAAACAAGTTCATCTGGTTGATATTCTGATACAAATCACCAAACCCGCTGATTCCGGGATTCTCCGCATTCAATGTATTATAAGGAAAACGTTCCATCCCCTGGGTAGCTTCTCCACCGAAAGGAATTCCCCCAAAGACATCACTTCTTGCCTCACCCAACAAAAACATATTCCACGAATGGCTCCTGAAGCGACTATGCAGTCCAAAAACAAATGAATCAAACTGTTCCGGAGTTTTCCAGTAATTCAAGTCAGTGATATCGCTCACCGGGTCCATATCCAACGAAGTACATCCACCGGCCAACATAGCCGATGCGGCAAAAGCCAATATTATCTTTTTTATGTTCATACCTTTTCTTTTTTACACATTAAAATGACAATTGTAAACCAAACAGAACGGTTCTTGGTGTAGGATAGCGTCCATTGTCTATACCGCCACGACCATTTGCCTGAATATCCATAACCGGTTCCGGAGAAGTTCCATCATATCCGGTAATATAGAATAAATTCTGCCCCGTAACATACACGGACGCATCGGTCAAGAACACCTTATTTATAAGATTCTTCGGGAATTTATAACTCAAGGTTACCTCACGCAGACACAAATAATCCCCCTTTTCATAGAAAGTAGAGTTATTATTGTTCAGATTCGTTGTACCATTATTGGAACGGGTAATGTTCTTTTTCGCATTCTGGTCGGCCCAATAGAATTTAGGAATACTAGTTTCCGTATTGTTTTCAGACCACGAATTTCTGACATCCGTAATCAAATTGAACGACCCGTTATACTGCCCCAAGATTCTTGCTTTCAAATCATTGTAAATGGTATGACCCACCGCATAGTCAAAACGACCATACAAAGACCAGTTTTTATAGTTCAGCGTGGTAGAAAAACCACCGGTCCATTTCGGATAAATATTACCCACCACCTGACGGTCGTATGAATTTATAACATTATCCCCATTCTTGTCATCCCACAGTACATCTCCCGGCTCAATGGGTTTCCATCCCGGTTTACCCGCATATTCGGCAGCCTTATTCGGCCCATACAGGTTGGCAACCTCATCCACAAAATCACCGGCATGATTTCTCACATCATCCCAGTCACGCAAGATACGCACTTGTTTATAAGCAATGATATCACCCAAGCTTTTTCCTTCTTGAATGCCGCCTACCCAAACCAACGAGTTGGATTTTGGATCCCATACCTGCTCACCCCCCTGACGGTTGTTTACATTCCCGTTAAAAGGCAGCTTCTTCACCATATTCTTCACAAATGAAGTATTAGCGGTGACATCCCACGACCAGTCCTTCCTTGTCAGCAGATTCACCTTGGCTTCCAGTTCGAAACCACGGTTGCTGATAGTACCCAGATTCGTTTTGAACGAGGGAAATCCTGTATATTCCGGCAAATTCACATCAGTCAGCAAATCGGAAGTCGTGCGGTCATAGTAGTCCATAATCATATGAATACGATTATTGAAAAAGCCCAAGTCAAGCCCCAGTTCAAACGTATGGCTCTTTTCCCAACGCAATTTACTATTGACCACCCCTGTATTCAAATAACCCAGGTTACCATTATAAGCACCTACCGAACCATATTTACCATATACATCAAAATTACCGATACCGTTTACATTACCGTTCAACCCATAACTGATACGCGGTTTAATCAAGGATACTACTTCCGCAAACTTTGAATCTTTAAAGAAAGCTTCCTCATGCACATTCCAACCGGCAGATATACCCGGAAAAAATCCCCAACGATTGTCGGACAATTTGGAAATACCGTCATAACGGGCTACCAAGGACACCATATAACGATAATTATAATCATAGTTAACACGGGCGAAACCGGAAAGAATGCGATATCCGGTTTTGACAGAAGTAGTATAAGTACGGTTAGTGCCCGCATTTAAAGTAGGTATATCATCTGTAGGAGCACCGGAAACACGCGCTTCCAGGTTCTGATACTGATAATCAAAATACTCACCACCTGCCATGGCATTGATATTATGTCCGCTAAAACCTTTTTTATATTCCAGAGTCAATGCATGCTGTTGTTGAAAAACTTTTGTATTTGTTTGAGAAGCATTACGATTGGTATTGGAAGCTTGTCCTATCTGTTGATATTTCTTTTCAAACAGTTCAAACTGACTATCTGTATAATACATAGAACTGTTTCCATTCAGGAACAATTGCTGCGGAAGGATTTCCAAAGCAAAACCGATATTAAACGAAGTCTTACGGTTCGTTGTAGAACGAGTCAGTTTATCTTTCCAATAATAAGGATTACCATCCTGATTACTCCATCCGGCAGCAGGACTTCCATCCTCATTCCACGGATTCCAAGTGGGAAACATACTCATGGTACGATAGAACAACTCATACTCTCCCGTTTCTCCGTTCCAAGGGCTTTTCAAGTCGTAAGTCCATAAATCGGGCATCTTGGACCATGAAAAACTACCGCCGGCATTCACTGTCAAAACGGGCAACAACTTGTATGAACCGTTGATAGTCCCGTTCACACGCTGATAATTGGTAGAAATTATCTGACCGTCTTCCGAATAATACCCTAAAGATGAGGAAAATGTTCCTTTGTCATTACCTCCCGACAAATTCAGATAATGATCTTGTGTAAACGCGGCATTGCGGAAAGTCAGATCATGCAGCTCACCGGCATGGTTTCTAAAAATCAAAGTTTTATCAGGATCCACAGGATCCGCCATAGACCGCCATCCTTCATTCAGCAAATGTTTGTTTGCATCTGTCATAAAGGCCAGATCCACTCCGGAGTTAACCCCAAAACCTTTCTGGTTCTCCATACTTGTACCGCCATTGGTACGCTGCCAACCTAAACGTTGATAATACAAATAGTCACCGGCATCCAAATACTTATACCCTTCACGTGCAAAGTTCACACCCCCTTTGAACTTATAAGTAATTTGTGTCCTGCCTTCCACCCCCTTCTTGGTTGTCACCAGAATTACGCCGTTATTGGCACGGGCACCATAAATAGCTGTGGAAGCCGCATCTTTCAGCACCTGTATGGATTCAATATCTGAAGGATTGATATCATCCATAGAACGCACAAGGCCATCCACCACGACCAACGGCCCTTCCAGATTCTTGTTTATGGAAGCACCACCACGCAAAACGATATTGGGCGAACTACCCGGTTTACCCGAAGTATTTGTCACACGCAATCCGCTGACAGTTCCCTGCAAGGATTGGGCCGCATTACTCATAGCTGCATTTTGTAATACTTTATCATCCAACTTTGAAATAGAGTTCGTCATCAACGAACGTTTCTGACTCATTCCATAACCGGTCACCACGACCTCATCCAGCATTTCTGCATCTTCTTTTAAAATAACCTTGTAGGTGTTTGGCACTCCCACTACAATTTGTTGTGTTTTGTAACCTATATAACTCACATCCAGTTTTGCCCCCACAGGCACTTGGATAGTAAAGTTACCGTCTACATCAGTTATTGTACCATTTGTTGTCCCCACCTCCAGGACACTCGCTCCGATAACAGGTTCACCGGTGGCATCTACCACTACCCCTGTTATCGTTTTTGTTTGCGCCATCATGTTTATTGCAAAACAGAGGCATACGATAAAAAAGAGAGCTTTCTTCATGAATCTCAGATTTGGTTGATAAATTAATGTTTAAATAAAAAAGTTTAATTAAGTGTTAGTTTTAAAACCCCTTAAAAAGAAAATAATTTTAAAATCAACAGCGAATATATGCACATATATTTAGTATATACAAGAAACAAAAGGAACTATATTCTTTATTAGTCTTTGTTTTTTAGAATAAACTAAATATTAAGGCATATTTTAAAAAGTTACATAAGGGAATAACTCAAAAAAGGAAAAAAGGTTCATACGGAGAAGATATAACAAGAAAAAACCTCCTTGCAATTCTTTGCAAAGAGGTTACTGAATTGTACACCCGATGAGAATCGAACTCATATCGTCGGAACCGGAATCCGGTATTCTATCCATTGAACTACGGGTGCGTCTGAAACTTGGACGTGCAAAAGTACAAAATATATTGTCTTTATCCTAATAATTTGGGATATTTATCTATCAAAATAATATTTTGCTCATTAATTTAAGCATAAAACAATCAATTTGATTATATTTTCGGCTAAACATATAACAATATCACAAATAATTTCTATATTTGCAAGCAATTAAAACAACTAGATCTATTTTACAATGAGTTACCTAATTAAACCAGCTAACTATAAAGCCTTGCTTGATTTAAAACAAACAGAGTTAGGCATTAAGCAAATAAAAGAGTTCTTTCAACAGAACCTGTCGTCAGAATTACGTCTGCGCCGTGTCACCGCCCCGCTATTTGTATTGAAGGGAATGGGTATCAATGATGACTTGAGCGGAACCGAACGGGCGGTATCTTTCCCTATCAAAGACTTGGGAGACGCACAGGCCGAAGTTGTCCATTCACTGGCAAAATGGAAAAGGCTGACTTTGGCCGATTACAATATAGAGCCGGGTTATGGTATCTATACAGACATGAACGCCATCCGGGCTGACGAGGAATTAGGTAATCTCCACTCGCTATATGTAGACCAGTGGGACTGGGAGCGTGTAATTACCAAAGAACAACGCACGGTTGATTTCCTGAAACAAATAGTAACCCGTATTTATGCAGCCATGCGCCGCACAGAATATATGGTATGTGAAATGTACCCGCAGATCAAACCCTTCCTGCCACATGACATTCATTTCATCCACTCGGAAGAGCTTTGCCAAATGTATCCCGACAAGAGTCCGAAAGAACGTGAACATGCCATCTCACAAAAATACGGTGCGGTATTTATTATAGGTATAGGCTGCAAACTGAGTGACGGTAAAGAACATGACTTGCGCGCACCTGACTATGACGACTATACCACAATCAACCCGGAAACCGGACTTCCCGGTCTGAATGGCGACCTGTTAGTTTGGGACAAAGTACTGGACCGTTCCGTCGAACTTTCCTCTATGGGTATCCGTGTAGACAAAGAAGCGCTGCTCCGCCAACTGACACTCAGCGGACAGGAAAAACGTAAAGAACTGTATTTCCACAAACGCCTGCTAAATGAAACTCTTCCTTTGTGTATCGGCGGTGGTATAGGACAATCACGACTCTGTATGCTTTATTTACAGAAAGCCCACATAGGTGAAATCCAAGCCAGTATATGGCCCGAAGAGATGAGAAAAGAATGCGCTCAACTGGGTATGCAACTTATTTGATTATAATCTATCAGCAATGAAAGAAGAGGATGACGTAAAAAGAAAGCTCTCAGGTTTTCTCTTTCATCATCCTCTTTTTCTATCCGCCACACTTTATTTCTTGAAAATAAATACTTTGCACTGATAAGCCCCCAATTCCACATTCATTCCTTGCGGAAACTTTCCTAACTCTTTGTGCAACCATACATCACGAATCCCGGTATTCGTGGTAACTCCGGGAATGGTCTTGTCATTAAGGTGCACTGTCACAGGCTCGTCAAAACGGTTCAGACACATCACTGCCACCGAACCGTCGCTCAGCGGTTTAGCCCAGACATCGTATTTATCATGACGGATAACCCTCTCTGCCTGTCTGCCCAGCACATCCTGATTGATGGCTATGATTTCAGGGTTAGTCAGAGTTTCTAAAGTAACCGACGTCATATCGCGGACATCATTCCCGCTCAATAAAGGAGAAGCCATCATACACCACAAACTCATGTGCGAACGATACTGTTCATCGGAGCAGCCACTCTTTGCATCAGCAATAGACATACTTTTTCCTGAAATTCCCACGATCAGCATGTCCGGATCATTCCAACCGCCGGGACCTGCATAGTTATCCAATTTCCCATTTATATCCGTTATTTCCATGACACCCCAACCCGGACCCGTGACAGCATTAGACCAATGGTCGCCGATATCTCCTGTAGTCCTCCAATAATGCCCGCCTACGGATTTGGCCCACTTCCACGGTTCACGTTGTCCCCATTCACAAATGCTGAAAACAATGGAACGGCCTGTAGCACGCAGCGCCTTCCCCATCACCGTGTAACGTTCCATTGCATCCTGCCTCCCGTCCGGTGCATTGCAATAGTCATATTTCAACAAGTCCACTCCCCACGAAGCAAAATCATTGGCATCTGTCACCTCATGACCATAACTGCCGCATACTCCCCCGCAAGTTTTATCTGCCGCATCGGAATATATGCCAAGTTTAAATCCCCGTTCGTGCAGATAATCCGCAATCGGTTTTATGCCATCGGGAAACTTCTCTTTATCCACTTGCATATGTCCATCCGCTCCCCGTTCTGCCAATTGCCAGAAATCATCTATATTAATATAGGCATATCCCAAATCGCGCATACCATTGGCCACCATCGCGTCGGCCACTTCTTTTATCAGTTCTCCGGTGAGATGCCTTCCAAAGGTATTCCAGCTACTCCAGCCCATAGGAGGGGTTAAAGCCAGTGCATCACCGATGTTTATAAGCAATTCCTTCTCGTCTTTACCCGATTTATTTTCAGCAACCAGCTTTACTTTATAAACACCTTTCCGAGATACCTGCCCCTTTATGATCCCTGTCTTCTCATCCAGCACTAGCCCTTGGGGTAGTCCGTCGGCCTTCCATTGCATAGGACGTTCTCCTAAAGTGGGAATATAAAACAAGAAAGGTGTAGAAGGATAATTACCTATAATAGAAGGAGGATTGATTTGAGGTGCGCCCTCAAACAAGCGAGGATTTGCTCCGTTTGCCACCGCTTGAAAGGTTCCCAGAACCAGTACAAGCACCCAAACGAATATTGTGAGAGTAAAACTTCTTTTCATCATCATCTTGATTTATAAAATTAATAGGTTAAATCGGTCCGTAAAAATACATATTTATAAGAAAAAGCGAAGAAGGTGCCGCTTTTCCTCACGGCACAACGGCACCTCCAGTTAATCAATCACGATAATCCTAATACCTATTCAGCTATGTTAAAATCTCATTTTATAAAATCCTGTATCTTGATAGTCCATTCTCTTTTATCACCATTGGCGGCAGTAATAAGATAACGGAAATCCTTTGCCGAGAAATCTTGCACCTCCCCTAAAGTCGGAGCAGCATTCAAAGGTTTCAGACGTGCGGCCGTAGACATATCAATATAACATACAATATTACTCAATGAAACTTCATTCCGAATCTGCTCTGTAAAGACAGCATTAGTTCCGGGAACCGTAATCTTGCACGTAACTGTATTGTTTTCTTCATCTATTGTCTTGGCAAGTGTCAGAGTTTGAACTCGCAATTGTTTTGCAGCGTCGTCATACCAACGGTATTCAAAATAGATATTGGTAATCTTAGCCTCATCGTAAGTCGGCAGGTCATCCAATCCGGATTTCAAGCACGAAGAGGCTGATACCAACAGTACCAATAGCATCGCTATATTTATAATTTTCTTCATATCTGCAATATTTTGTTTTAAATTCCACTTATATTTAAAAAACGTTTTTGCCGGATTACCATTCCGGATTCTGATCCAGACTGGAGTTGACATCTCTTTCCGACTGCGGCACCGGGAATAAATAACGCCTGGAAGTAAAGGCATGATTATTATCCGAAATATTAGAAGGTAAATCAATGATTTCAAACGACTTGCCATCCTCTGCTATTTCCATACATGCATTTTGGTGTGTATTCAGCTCCTTCACAATTTCCAGTCCGTCGGCCTTACCCCAACGAAGCAAAGACCAGTAGCGGTCATTTTCGTGCAGCAGTTCGATGCGGCGTTCCCGTTTATATTCTTTCCACGCCTCTTCGGCTGACAATCCGGAAGGTAATTCAGGCAAACCGCCATGAACAGTACGGGTCTTATTGATATATTCAATAGCGGCATTCACTTTGTTCTGACGCAACATGACCTCGGCATAATTCAGATAAGAACGTCCCAACCTCAAAAGTACGTAGTGATAAGAAGTAGGTTCGCTGTTCAACAACCTTACAGCCTCGTACACTCCTTTGCGATACACATATCCTGAAATAGGAGTTCCCCATATCTCGGCAGCTTTCGATGCCCAGTTCAGGTTACCCTTTTTCCTCATTGTGATGGTATTCTTAAAATAGTTGGAAGAATCCTGGGCAATGGAAGCATAAAAACGGTTGTCCCTATTCTTATAAATCGCATTGGACACATATCCCCCTTTTGCTAAAAAGTTCTGATAATAAGACGTTTCATCCCATTCTTTTGCCTTGCCGTCTTCATCCACTACCAAATACTGGTTTACCAAATCAACGGAAGGGAAAGACTTGGGCCAGCCTGCCAGCTCTTCAACCAGCAAGGGGAGCGATCCTTCCTTATTCTTATTGTTATCGTTGTTGGGAACCAGATCCTGCATCCACGTATTCTGGAAAATGGTATTATCCGAGCTCTTCCACTGGGCAAGTATAATCTCTTTCGAGTTCTGTGAATGGTCGAAGTCATTGAACATATTCTTGTAATCGGTGTCCAATGAATAGACATTCAGCGCAAACAAATCCTCACTGGCCTGCCGGGCTATCTCGTAATATTCACTTTGTCCGCTTTCAATGTAAGCTGCACCGTGCAATGCAGCTTCGGCCAGCAAAGCATAAGCAGCGCCTTTGGTCGGCATACCTGTGGGTTCACTGGCTCTCAATCCGGAAGCAGCGTCTTTCAAGTCCTGCAAAATAAAGTCATACGTATCTTTAATGGTGGCCGTCCTGCCATACTGAGTCATGTCCTCGTCTTTGTCCACCAACTCCTTGACCAACATCAGTTTGCCGAAAAAACGTGCGCGAGAAAAATAAGTCATTGCCCTAAAGAATTTAGCCTGGGCTATAAAGTTGGCGCGTTCGCCTTCCGTAAAAGGCGCATCGGCCATTTTGGCTATCACCAGATTGCAGCGGCGGATGTTTTCATAAACATTCCATCCGGCATCATAATATCTGTCTTTCAAATCCTTATTGATGGCCGTGGCCTCCCCATCATCCAGAATGATGTCATTGTCTGTCCAACGGTCATTCTGTATCAACTTGTCGGTAGATATCCTGAGTGTAGTGTAGAGGAAAGCCTGCGTTAAATCCGTGCTTTTCCATACATCATTCTCCGAATAGCTGTCTAGCGGACCTTTGTCCAATACATCATTACAAGAAAAGGTTGCGGCAGCTAAAAGAACGACTGCCAGTATATTTTTGAGTTTCTTCATTGTTTATTCCTCCTTTACTTTAAAAACCGATTGTTGCACCAATTGAATAAACGCGCTGTACAGGATAACCGTTAGCACTTGTATCGGATGTTTCCGGGTCGAAATAATCATTCACGCCGGAGATAGTGAACAAGTTGCTGCCTGCCAGATTAATGCGGAGCGTGGATATCCAATCGCATTTCTTCAATAATTTATATTTCAAGTCATAACTTAAAGAAAGATTCTTCAAGCGCAAGAACTGGGCGTTTTTATACCAAAAAGTAGACGCAGCCTGGTTGTTGCTTCCATTGACATTGGCAGAAGTCGAGACACGCGGGAAATCGGCATCTGTGTTATCGGGACGCCAATAGTTCAGTTGTTCTTTATAATACAGGTATTTGGCTTCACCCTTTTTCAAGCGGTCGCCCAATCCCAGATAGCGTTTACCCGTTCCGTAAATCAATCCGGAAAGCGTAAATCCTTCATAATTGAAGGAGAAATCCACACCGAAGGTGAAATGAGGACTGGTAGGCATACCTATGCGTACCTGGTCTTCTCCGTCTATTTTTCCGTCACCGTTTACGTCCGTATAGGCGATGTCGCCCAGCCGGGTGTCCGCAGAAGAAGTACGCCGGGGGTACATTACAATCTGCTGAGGAGTCTGATACAAGCCCCTGTCATAATAGGCGATACCGAAATAGTCCGTCTGATGGGTCTGGCGCTTCCAAGGGTTCTTCAGGCTGGTTTCGCCTTCATCCGCTTTTACCTTCCACAAATTGTTATAATAAGTCATGTTCAAGCCCACTTCGTAAGTAAACTTACGGGCAGTAGTATCTCTCCAGCGGAATGAAAACTCAAAACCTTCGCGGCGTTGTTCGCTATCCGATTTTATCTGCGGAAGTTTCTTGCCTAACGGAGTGGTATAACGGTCGCCCGGACTCATCAAACCACCTTTGGTTACATAATAAAAATAATCCAGCGAACCTGTAAAGCGTTGCTTGAACAACGAGAAGTCAAGACCGTAATTCAAGGAATTGACAGTGTACCAGCTCAACAGTTCCGGAGCGACCAAAGCCCCTTCGTTAAAGCCCGACACCAAGGCGCCTCCTACCACAGCACCCGTTGTATCCATGGAATAAGTAGAAAGATAGCCGAAACGGTTCACGCCCGCTTCCGTACCCGTTTGTCCATAAGAAGCACGGAACTTCAACAAGTTGACAAACTTCAAATCCAGGTTTTTAAAGAACGGTTCTTCGCTAAGCGCCCAAGCTACTGCACCCGAAGGGAAAAAGCCCCAACGGTGTCCCGGTGCAAAATTATCAGAGCCATCATAGCGGAAGCTGCCTTCAATGATATAACGGTTCTCATAATCGTACTTCAAACGACCTACAAAACCCATTCTTCCTCCTTCACTGGAGTTACCGGAGTTCAGCTGGCCTTCTTGCGAACCTGCAAACAACTGGTCAACAACTGCCGACATATATTCCTTACGAGAAGCCCAGAACTCGGAGCCGTCACTTTCCGAAACTGTAAAGACAGCTTTGGCGTCTATGGTGTGCTTCTCGGCAAAAGTCTTCATATAGGCTGCACTCAGCTCAAAGTTATAGATTGATCCCCAATAACCTTTTTCCGTCAAAGATGGTTTGGCAATGGGGTACAACGAACCGTCGGCATTGTATTGGGGAGCCTTTGTTGAAAAGTTCTTCACATGCGAGTCGTTTGCCCTGTAATTGAACATGGTACCCAAAGTCAAGTCTTTCAGCCAAGGCAAGGTCCAGTCGGCTACCAATTGTACATTGATATACTTTCCGTCGTTCTTGTCATAGCCCGAGCGTTTGTCGGTCAATACCAACGGATGGTCCGTCAGCGCCCTGTAAGTACCGTCTTCATTATAAGCCGGCTGCAAGGGAGACACATCGGCCAGCAATTCCCAGATACGTCCGGCACTGGTGGACGGATATTCTTTATTCTCAATGGCGCCATTGATATTGACACCCACTTTCAATCCTATCTCATCAAACGTGGTATTGATGTTGCTACGGAGATTATAGCGGTTGTAATTCAATGCATTGGAACGATACAAGCTCCCCTGGTCGAAAGCGCCCAATGACACATAATAATTCACCCGCTGGCTGGTTCCGCTCAACGAGAGGGAATGCTTGTACTGCGGGGCAAAATTCTTCAAAGCCAAGTCCTGCCAATCGGTGTCAGCCAGATTGTAGGGATCAGTTTGGTTGAGAATAGCCTGCAACTGCTTATCATCAAAGGTGGGAGAAAGGAAATCATTTTCGCGCACCAAATTCTGATGTACCGCGTAATCATAAGCACGAGTCTTTTCCATCATCATGGTGGGCTGGCTGAATTCCGCATTAAATGAATAAGTTACGGCTATTTTGCCTTTGCCGCCCTGCTTGGTCTTCACCATTATAATACCGTTGGCAGCGCGCGATCCGTATACGGCCAAAGATGCCGCATCCTTCAATATGGACATGCTCTCAATATCTACCGGATTCAAAGTATTGAAATCCCAAGAGTCAGAAATCACACCATCTATTACATAAATAGGAGCTCCACCTCCACGGATAGAAATGGACGGAACCGATCCCGGTTCTCCTCCGGACTGCTGGACGATGACACCGCTGGCACGTCCTTGCAAAGAACTGACCACGTCATTGAACGGCAAGTCCTGCAACTTCTCGCCTTTCACCGCCGTAACCGATGAAGCCATCTTACGGGTAGAAGTCGTACCGTAACCAATCACCACAACCTCATCAATCAGCTCACTGTCATCTTTCAATACAATTTTAAAGTCTTTTTTTCCATCTACAGGGATAACTTGGGTTTTGTACCCGATAAAAGAAATTACAAGATTGGCTTTACTCGGGACATCCTGCAGCGTAAAGAGCCCCTCAAAATCTGTAATTGTCCCATTGGTAGTTCCCTCTACCAACACGTTTGCCCCAATTACAGGTTCTGCACTGCTGTCCACAACAAGACCTTTCACTGTGAAATTTTGTGCTACCATTGTCGATCCAAGTAATAGCAACGCCAAGGACAATATCTGCCTCAACGAACAAGGAACAGGCACATTTTTTTTCATGCTTTTCTCCATTAAAATTAGACATTAGGTTAAATAATATTTTTAATAATTTTAAATACACAGATGTTAATTAGCTAAGTTCTTTGAGAACTTAGCCACGCCTTTAAAAGCCTATTCAAGAGCATGAAGAACCCGTTTCGGCCCTATTTGTGATACCTGTTTTCTACCAGAAAGCGCAAAACAAGAAGAAATTAATAAATTGGAATAAAAGCTATATTAGGCTAATATTCAGCAATATAAACCTATTTTATTAAATATACCTTTAATAAAAAGCCTCATTCATAAGAAAAATACTTTCGGATTTAACAATGAAAATTGAAAATAATCTCTATATTTGTTCCCAGATAGAGCAGATTTATTATTTAATTCTCAAAGAACTTAGTCATTACACATGCCCACCTACTCAAACCGCTGAAAATAAAAAGCATACTTCCATCTGAAATTTACTTTTTCTTAGGAGTAGAAAAAGAATAGAGCGATTTCCATGAAAACGAAGCTTATTTTTATCATTCGAAACGTAACATCGTTTATAAACTTTCCCTATCTTTGGGAAAATTAAAAAATAAAATAAGATGAACGTACAAATAGAAGAAAGCTGGAAACAACATCTGGCACCCGAATTTGAAAAAGATTACTTTATCAGACTCACTGAGTTTGTAAGAAGCGAATACCAGACTGCCACTATTTACCCACCGGGCAGATTTATATTCAACGCCTTCAATCTGTGCCCGTTTGACAAAGTGAAAGTCGTCATTATCGGCCAAGATCCCTACCATGGTCCCGGCCAGGCGCACGGACTCTGCTTCTCTGTTAATGACGGAGTACCTTTTCCTCCTTCCCTACAAAATATTTTCAAAGAAATACAAAGCGATTTGGGTGCTCCCATCCCTACTTCAGGCAACCTGACCCGCTGGGCGAATCAAGGAGTTTTATTACTCAATGCCACACTGACGGTCCGTGCCCATCAGGCAGGCTCTCATCAACGACGGGGCTGGGAGGAATTTACAGATGCCGCCATCCGTGTACTGGCAGAACAACGTGAAAATATTGTATTCATCTTATGGGGATCTTATGCACAGAAAAAAGGCGCCTTCATAGACCGCAACAAGCACCTGGTACTGGCTTCCGCACATCCGTCCCCCCTGTCAGCCTATAACGGTTTCTTTGGCAACAAGCACTTCAGCCGTACCAACGAATATTTGCAAGCGCACGGGCAAACACCGATTGAGTGGTAGACATAAATAAAAAACAGAATAAAAAAATGAGAAATGGTTGCGTGTTGTTATCAGAAACCATTTCTCATTTTTTTATTCCCAACTTCCTCCTAGTACCAATTCACCGCACTACCCGTATTGCTTCGCTGATCCCATTTCAAAGCATCGGTCAGCATACTGGAGTTAGCACGAATACTGAAGTTATAGGAAGTAAAGGGACCGAATACCAAGCCACAGCTCATATTGAAACAGTGCAGGTCACGGCTGATATTGACCGTTGTCATTGACATCTCTTTCGTATTAAAATCATACCCCGAAGAATAATTCACATTCCAGCGGCTACCCAACTTCACATTACCGGAAACATTCAATGAATGAGTCACCGAATAAGGATATCGCATCGTCTTGATATTAATCTGCTTGCTTCTGTCCTCACGAATACTATAACTATAACTCAAGCTCAATGACCATGGCATCTTGAAAGCCATATAGCCATCCGGATCTATAGCCGCCTTCTCTGTCTTTCTCAAACCGGAGTTATCTTCTTCCTCCGTGTTTTCATTGCCATCATCACTGTACTCATCCAGATTTTCATTCTTCTTGTCTTTATCCCCCTTACTGTCCTTTTCATCTTTCGGCCCAAACCACTTTTTCCACGAATCATTATTCAATGTATACGAGAAAGAACCGCTATACCCCTGAAAACGACCAAAACGTCCGTATGACCATTCTGTACGGTTGCCTTCCACTACCTTGCCGTCTTTATCAAACTCATAAGCATACGTAGCAAACTGGGCGTTCATATTAAAAGTATAACTCTTGGTCAGTTTCAAGCGCAGATTCATACTCAAATTTCCCCAAGGTTTCTCTTTAGCCGCCGCATTATAGGAAATACTGGCTCCCAACTGGTCAATCAAGCTGATTTTCTTCACTCCGGTAGTATCCGCATCGGATTTCACTTTCATTTCCACATTATTATCTATAGAGAAAGTGAAATTCTCGGATTTACCACTGGGCGAGAAAGAGTAAGGCAAACCTTCATATGGATTATAAGTCTGAGTACGTACTTCTCCATCCGTATCAGTATAAGTATACGTTCCCACATATCCATACCTAGACGTACTGAAGTCCGGCGCATAACTCATGCTCACCGAAGGAGTAAAGACGTGACGGATCATTTCAATCTTGTCGCCAAACAATTTCTTCCACGGTTTGTAGAAACCATACATCTTGGTATTCACCTGCAAGCTCAAATCATAGTTATACACACGGTTGAAACCGTTGATTGTATCTCTCCGCACATTATTAGGTGCCGACGGATCATAACTCTGCTCCACCTTGCGCATATACCAGCGCTCGGTATAGTTGAAAGAAGGCACAACGTTGATATATTTAAACAAAGTGAATGTAGCGCTGATAGGAATCTTATGCTGCATACCATTAGTCCATTTATTCAAACCCTGCTTCAGAATCAGATTATCCTTGGTATTAATCGAGTTCGTCATCTGGCCGGTATATTGGAGTGAGATTTTCTCATACCAACGTTCATCACCTACCGCTTTCTTACGCTTGAACGGATAAATACGGTTCAATGAAATATTCAAATCCGGCAACGTCACACTGATAGAAGAGTCACGCGTATTCTGAGAGATATTGAATGTACTGGACAGATTCAATCCTATTTCGGGGAAATTGCGCGAATAACTCACACTAGACGTCTTGGTGTTATTTGAATACTGCTGCGGGTTGTACAAACTACTCAGGTTACGCTGGTCATAACTACTGGTCGCAAAGTTCACATTCGCCGAAAAAGAGCTGTTAGGGTTAGCCTTGGCATCCTGTCTGTGACTCCATGCAATTCTGAAATCTTTTGTAACCATATAGTCCGGCATATTCTTCTCACCGGTTTTCGTTACCAGATAACTGGCATTGAAATTACCGCTATATTTATATCTCTTGTTATAATTAGACTGCACGGACAGACCCCATGAACCTTTCGTAAAGATCTCACCCAACACTTTCAAATCCATACGGTCACTGATGGCGAAATAATATCCCCCATCACGCAAATAAAAACCACGATTCATTTCATCACCGTATGTAGGCATAATGAATCCTGACGAATAACTGCTGTTAAACGGAAAAAATCCGAAAGGAATAGCGATAGGCAACGGCACATCCTCCACCACCAGCTGGGCAGGACCGAAAACCACATTTTTCTTAGGACGCACTTTCGCCATGGAAAGTTTCAGATAGAAGTGAGGATGTTCGTGATTATCACACGTAGTATATCGTCCGTGACGCAAATAAAGTTCATCATTAGCACCTTTCTTCGACTCCTCACTGGTAACGTATCCTTCCCCCTGCTGAGTAACGATATTATTAATGAACCCCTTCTTCGACTTGAAGTTATAACGCATGATTTTTGACTCATACGGAGTCTCGCCATCCTTAAAGACAGGAGTACCTTTTTCCACGCCAACCGAGTCGGGAACACCACGGGCATACACCGTACTGCTATCCATGTTCATTGTAATCACGGCAGAGGTCAACTCTATTTTCTCATAGTTCACCTTACCGTCACCATACAGATGGGCATATCCGCCCTCAGTGAATACGATAGAGTCATTTGCTTCATAAATAACAGGCGCATCCAACGGCTGTTTCTTTTTAGGTGCAACCGTATCGATAGACAACGTATCTACCAAAGCACTATCTACTTTCAGGGAATCATTACCGGATGCAGAATTCCGCTTTCTGCGTTGAGCACCTGTACTTAAAGAAAGTGACAGGCATGCAAATAGTAGTAGGAATGTTATAAATCTATGTCGTTTTAGTGGCGTCATTCACAAATCATTTACGCTTTTGAGGGGCAAAATTAAGCATTATCCGCCAATAATGAACTATTTAGCGGATATTTAATTTATTTTTAAGGCTTACAAGAAACATTCGCACCAATGGTTAAAACGGATTATCCCATCTTCCCCATAACGTGAAATACTCTTTAACGCCTTCTCCACGCTCTTTTCCCTGTCCAGATGCGTCTTTGAGAAAAACTTGTCGGCAAAGCAAATAACCTGTTCTTCCAGCGAAACCGGAACCATATTCCGATGAGGAACAGGCAACTGCTGGTCAATAATACTTTGCAAAGACATACCCGCTCCCGTATGTCTCTCACAGACCAATGCATGACGCGGAAATCCTTCTTTCCGCATCAGATCAGCCCCCAAATATCCATGACAAATATAAGGATAAGATCCGAAACAACAAATGCCCTCAGCATCCGTCATAAAAATACCAATATCGTGCAGCATCGCCGCCTCTTCCAGAAACTGCTTGTCCAGATTCAATTCCGGATGCTTTCCGGCAATCCATAACGCCTTATCGGCCACCGAACGGCTATGCGCCAGCAGGATATGTTTCAGTTCATTATCTTCAGGATAATATTTATTAATGATAGCAAGTGCGTCCATTCTCAATTAAATTCTTATTTTTGTGCAATATTACAAAATAATCGCCACATATCATGAAAACAAAATACATTTTCCTATACTGCCTCTTGTTTATCTGCAACGCCGTGACCGCGCAAAAGGTTATCACCGGAGCCGAACAGATGGGCCGTCTCTTACCTATATTAAAAGGGAAGCGTGTGGCATTGGTTGTAAACCAAACCTCCAAAGTAGGAGAAACCCATCTGTTGGACACCCTGCTTGCAGCGCATATACAAATAAAAAAGGTATTCGCTCCCGAACACGGCTTCCGGGGTGATGCCGATGCCGGAGAAACCATCAGGAACGGAAAAGATACCCGCACGGGAATACCCATCCTGTCCCTTTACGGTAAAAATAAGAAACCTACAGCCACACAGCTACAGGACATAGACCTGATTGTGTTCGACATTCAGGATGTAGGCGCCCGTTTCTATACCTATATCAGCACCATGCAGTATGTAATGGAAGCTTGTGCCGAGAACCGGAAACAACTGGTCATCACAGACCGGCCCAATCCTTGTGATTACGTGGACGGCCCTGTGCGACAGAAAAACCAGAAAAGTTTTGTGGGTATGCACGCCATCCCCATTTTACACGGTTGCACTGTAGGCGAGCTGGCTCAAATGATCAATGGCGAAGGCTGGCTGCCCAACGGCAAAAAATGCGCGTTGACCGTCATCCCCGTGGAAGGCTGGAAACACGGACAACCCTATTCGCTTCCGGTAAAACCCTCTCCCAACCTGCCCAACGACCAGGCAATTGCCTTATATCCTTCACTCTGCCCGTTTGAAGGTACAGCCATCAGTGTGGGCAGAGGTACTCTTTATCCTTTTCAAGTAATCGGTTCACCGGATATCCGCATCTCCTCCTTTTCTTTCAGACCGGAAGCCTTGGAAGGCTTTGACAAGAATCCGATGTATAAAAACCAATACTGCTATGGCAATAATCTCCGCCATATCACCGCCCCGAAAGGATTCTCTTTAAAATACATCATCACCTATTATCAAGCTTATCAAGACCTTGGGAAAGCGGACAAGTTCTTTACCCGCCCGCAATGGTTCGACCTGCTGATAGGGAACCGTACCGTAAGGGAACAAATCATGAAAGGAGCCAGTGAAGAAGAAATCCGTGCAGGATGGCAGAATGAACTGGAAGCCTACAAAAAGATGAGAGAGAAATACCTGCTTTATGAATAATATTTCCTTCCAAGCTGACAGATTTCGTCAAAAAAGGAGACAACAACCCAATCTATTCAGGACACGCAGCACCATTCCTCTGCATCCACCAAGCCCCAACCACAAACGGCTTTCCAACCGCCAACACATGGAATCCGTTTCAATCTTCTTTCCGGAAGGCCTGCATACCTTTCTCACCACCCCGATGATATCCGTGTCCTCACATTCCTCATAAAAACGGCAGACGCCATCCCCCTGCATCAGATAACGACTGTCTCTTTTTTGAATAATCCGATGCAATACATACCGGTCTGTCTGCCGGAACAGAATGACATCAAAAAGTTTCAACTCCTCCTTATCATACGGCCCCACCACCACTTCATCCTTCCCATTTCTCAGTAAAGGCATCATGGAATTGCCTTTCACCCGGAACTTCACACTCCTGCCACTTTTGATTTCCGACTCCACCCACGCAAAGAAACATTCATTCGCTATCCGCTTCATACCCATCTCCATATAAAGTACGACATACTAATTTCACCGCCTCCGCATCGGGCAAACACTCCAGATGATAAACAGGAATGGATGAAACCATCTTTTCCAACAGACTACAAACCCCACAGTATAATTCCTCCTCGTATGCAAATGCAGGAGGAGCAGACGGATGCAAAGCTGCATAAGCCTGCAAAGTGTTCAATCTCCGTATCTTGTTATACGGTGCTTGTGACAAACGTACACATCCGGCCAACGGATAACGCTCCGCCTTATAACAAGGAGTCTTCCCACTCCACGGGCTGCCATATACCCACACGCCCCCCTCTTCATAACGCACAATGGGACTGTCATCATTCAGCAACTTACTTCCTGCTATATTTTCCCTCCACAAACGGGTATGGGTACTTTTTCCGGTTCCGCTTTCACCTAAAAAAAGAACCGCTTTCCCCTTATAAACAATACAACTGCCATGCAAGGCAACCGTATCTTTCCGTACCGTCATCAGGCCATACCCCATCCATAAGGCAAACCTTAAAAGACGGGGAGAATAATGACCATATAAACAGATACCTCTCCCGGTTCCACCCATCGTCCGGAGATAAAGCGACGGTTCTCCCTGCGGAGCCAGTTCCAACAAAAAGCTATCCCCACTCACACCAAAAGTACCGGTTACATCTTCATATCCGAACCCATAGGACTTTCTCTGAAAAGCCGGAAAACCCCAACCGTTTCCCTCCCAAACAGTAAAATCCGGCAACCAAGCACCCTCATATACATCTTTTGCCGAAACCAGATCCGGTTGCCAAACAAAAGGCTTGAAACCGCTGATACCATCCACCGCCTCCATCAACCTTTCGTCCGGCAATGCGAAGCAGTGGCCACCTATTTTATAAATTCGATCCATTGTCTTTTCCATTTAATCTGATTACACGATGACAATATGCCAACGAGCTTTCCCGATGGGCTATCGTAAGAACAGTCAGCCCCCTACACTCCTTCATCAGACCGAGAAGCATTTCATTGACAGCCCGTTCAGTCTCATTATCCAATGCAGAAGTAGCCTCATCCAGTAGAAGCACCTCCGCTTTCTTATACAAAGCACGGGCGATGCCTACCCGTTGTTTCTGACCTCCCGAAAGCCTTCCTCCCCCTTCACCCAAAGGAGTATCCATTCCTTGCGGCAATTCATCCACCCAAGCATCCAATCTCACCAGCCTCACTATCTCCGCTACCCGTTCCTTATCTATAGACCGGCATCCCAAAGCAATGTTTTCCGCCAAGGTCCCATCCAGCACAAACACTTCCTGTTGCACATATCCCACCTTGCGATGCCATTCCTGCCTCGGCACATCGGCAAGCGGCCTGCCATCTATCCGAATAGCGCCTTTATCTGGAGTGATAAATCCCAAAAGCAGATTAAACAAGGTAGATTTACCCACGCCACTCTCACCACAGATACCTACATATTCCCCCTTACGAATAGTACAACAAAAGTCCTTTAGAACCTCTTTACTTTCAGGATAAGCATAGGTGAGGTGTTCTATCCGTATCTCTTTTTGAAAAGAAAACGCTTCCTGCCCCCATGATGGAGAAACTGCTTCCATCCCCTTATCCCCCAACCCTTCCTCTATAATCCGCAGAGAATAGACCGCATTCTGTACTTGTGTCCAACCACCTAAGATGCCGCGCAAAGCGGGTAACAGCCGGAAAGCCGCCACAGCAAAGACACCTACCAGCGCTTTGATATCCCCTGTTCCGAAAACGGTGAGCAAGGTCAGCCCCGATATGACCGCCATTTCGGAAAGGCAAAGAGGAAGATGCTGTATCGTTTCCAGTTTCAAACGGCTCTCACTGATTTTCCTTACCTTCTGGGCGAATGCCTGCTGAAGAAAAGGAAACGCCGCATTCAGTTCCAATTCGGCATACCCTTTCATCGTTTCCGTGACCAGCCGGGATTGCTCACGACGAGCCTGCTGCTCCTGCTCACCATAACGGCGCATCGGTTTCCTGATCCCCCATCCGTAAATCAGCATGAAAGGCAGAAAGGCAATATACAGCATCAGTACCGTCAACGGAGCGTAAACCAACAAAGCTGCCGTCACCCAAAAAACAAGCAGCAGTTCTCCTGTCATGCGAAGCAAGGGGGAAAGAAGGTTTAAAGAAAAAGCATAACAGATATAGTTCACCTCATATCCCAGCCGGATACTCCCCCTGCTGCGTATAAACAATAATCCCCGTTGATAGTAAGAAGTAAAGAGAGAAAAGCTGAGCCGACGGTAAAGAGACATCAGAAAATGGTTTTGAAAACGTGAAAGCCCCGCTGCCAAAGCGTTTTTCACCAAAATAAAGACTATTGCCACCAGACAAAATAACAGGGCGGCATCTTTATCCCTCCCGTCATCCAACAGAAAAAACAAGACAGGCAACAGGGCAGCGAGTCCGGCAAAGTCAAGTAATGCGCAAAGAAATACGGCACAAACCACCCTTATCCCCATTTTCCTTTCATCAGGCAACAACAAACGGCAGATTCTTTTCAACATAAACCGCTTATTTTCGTTCCGTCTGGAAGATGGTATGGGGAGAGCGCAGATGCAACAGAATAGAATTTCCAACCCATTTGCACAGTGAAATGCGCAACACGCTGTTGCACGCACGATGAGTATGCAGCATACGTTTGGTTTTATAAACCAGAATGCCCCATTTATTCTTCGCCGGAACTGACATCGTATAGGGTGGCCGGATGATTTCCCGTAAGATTTCCTCCGCCAACCCTTCTCCTCCATATACAGGAACGGAAGTTCCTAAATAATCATTACAGAGGCGGGTCATTGCCAATATCATATTTCTAAAACGAATATCCGTCACTTCCTCAGGAATATGCAGGCCGTATCTATTCAGCAGGCAAGCCCAGTCGCAAAGATGATGAAGTGCCAGGCCGCGTGCATAATGCTGGGCGGCATGAAAAGCGAGAAATACGGTATTAAAGGTGGAAGATGGGATTAAAATGGAGCATTTTCCGTCCAATTCCGCCGATACGGGTTGTAGCAGTTTTTGAAGGAGCTTATCCATCTTCACTGCTATACGGTATGTTTCCGAATTAATGAAGGTTTTATGATTCTCTATCGGAATACCTTTATAGTAAAACATACTATGCTTTTCGGAGTGTTCAAAGTCCACCTCTATTCCTTTTTCTTCCATTAACCGGTCTGCCAGCCGGTTGGCCTCGGCATCACTTTTCCGGGAATGGTCTGCCGAATAAGTGAAGATGTCTATATCTCCCCCTTCCCTGTGCGAAGGAATGGGATAATAGGTGGAGAGGCCCACTCCTTTCAACTGGACCGTGGTAATGCCATGCGTTTTATAAAAAGCTGAAAGTTCGGCTATGGTATGGCAGTACCGCAGGTAGCGTTTTTCATAGTTCTCTACCGCCATCGCCCAGTTTAACTTCAAAGCCTTCGGGGGTTGCAAACAGGCCGGCAGAGTTTGTATTCCGTCCCATGCCAAGGCCATCACTCCCTGTTCCACTGCCAGCTTATAGCAACTCTGCCAAGATAACAATGACACATCGGCAAAAAGGGCAGAATTGACCGGAATGGTGTTCAAGGCTGAACACAGCAGAGCAAACAGCATTTTTTCTGATTGGTTCAATTCCATCGGTTCAGTCTATTATAACATTACATTTTTTCAATGAGCTAACCCAAGCCATTGCATCTTGCCGGGCTTGCTGCACCGGTATATGATAGGTTTTAGCCAAGAAACAACCTACCTCGTCTACAGAAAATTCCTTTCCGCAAAACTTGTTCCATAGAAAACGTGCGGAAGAGTTCAGCGAGATAATTCGGGTGAAATCCACATCCGGTGTACCTTGATTGATTATAATGGTTTCTCCGGCTATATGGCGGAGTTTGAAGTTAGAGTTGAGTTTCATAAGCAAAATATAAAGTAAAAAGACGGCTGTCCTATCGATAAAACAGAAGGACAGCCGAATTCTTATTATTCAACGTATTTATTATAGTCAGTACCATTCACCAAAGTTTTGTCACCAACTTTTATAGTCATTTCATTAGTCACATCTACTATCCCTACAAATGGACTAACGGGAGTATAAGTTCCTGATTTCTTTTGTTGACTGGCAACAGCACTGAAATTCAAAGCCGCCTGTTCCTGAGAAGTCAGCAAATCAGCAGAGCAATTATTGAAAATAATCACTCTATTATGGGTTGTATTATTTGCCACATCTCCAATAAACTTAGAAACATATCCCAAATTGCTTGTACAATCTCCGTTCAACGCCAATGTGATATTACTGGTATGACAATCTGTAAAGGTTACACTATCATACAAAGAACCTACCAAACCACCATAAGAAAATGATGCCGCAATGTTAGCCGTTTCTACCTTACAACCGGTTAATGTAGCTGTTGCATCTGATGTACCTTTGTTTTTTTCGATGTAACCGATCAAACCGCCTACACGGAAAGAGTTGGTCCCTTTAGTCAAAATTTTCACATTCTTAGCTATACAATTGGTATAAGTTGTGCCAGTTCCTTTGGAATATCCCACCAATGAGCCCACCCATTTGGGAGATTTTTCAGCAGAAGGCTCAATCGTTACCCTGTCAAGCGTTATATCCTTAATTGCAGCATTTCCATATACTGCTGCAAACAACCCGATACAAGCTTCGGGAGTATAAATGGTTGCTTGTTGATTTAATAAATACTGGCTCATATTCAGGTTAGAAATCGTATGTTTTCCTCCATCAAATGTTTTGCCGTTTATAACCATCCCCAACCAGGGCTTATTATTCAAATTAATATCTACACACAGTTTAGCATCAGCATCTACTGTTACAGGAAGAGAAGCAGCCGTTACCGAAGTCGGCGCTTGTTTAGACTGGAACCAAGCCAGTTCGGCCGCACTTTTAATTTGATAAACATTACCCTCCTTCTGAGGTTGGGTCTTGGTTGTTCCATCCCATGTATCCCTAATCAAGGTAAAACGATTGTAATCTGTTCCTTTTACTAAAGTCGTACTATTAACCGTAATAGTTCCCCCATCCACTTGAGCAGGAATGAAAGGACTCGTAGCATCAGCCAAAGAATAATGTTTCGCCGCTGAAACAGCAGCATTTATCACCTCTTGTGAAGCATCTTTTGCGTAAGTATAATCTGCAATATCACCATAACCAAAGGACTTCAAGTTTTCTTCGGTGAAAGAAGCATCCACACTGCAATCACTATCTATAGTAACCGTACCCACCAGGTTAATATCTCCAATAAACTTGGACATATAACCACTCCAAACTTTAGGACCATAAAAATCACTGGAAAATGCTCCGTATTTTGCACTGGAATTTTCATTGACAGACAACTTGATATTATCCACATCACAGTTATTGAACGTTCTATCCGCACTTCCTTGCACTGTTCCTACCAGACCTCCGATAGAGAAACTACCTTTTATTGTAACGTTACTTGCTGAACAGCCTTTCAATGTCACTGCTTTATCAGTACCACTCATCTTGCCAATAAATCCAATCAAACCGCCTATACGGTAGGCATCCGCACTGTTACTCTCAATCTTCACATTTTTAGCATGACAGTTTTCATACGAAGTTGTACCGTAAGAGTATCCCACCAAAGCACCACTCCATTTTGCATCGGCACCATTACCGGTTACTTCAAAGCCGTCTATCGTGATATTTTTAATCTGAGAACCCGGTTTAGTTGCCGCAACCAGCCCTACACAGGCATTGGGAGTATATTTACTCTGCTCCGAAAGTACAAAATTATCCACCCGTATATTAGAGATGGTATGATTTGCGCCATCAAAAACAGCATTTTCACCCAATACCATGCCAATCCACGGCTGTTGCTTCATGTCAATATCAGCACATAGTGTAACATTTCCCGTCATTGTAGCAGGCAGATCTTTTCCGGTTGTTGCTTTAGGAATTTCTTTCGACTGATAGTAAGCCAGTTGTGCAGCCGTATAAATTTTACCATCCGTGGGTGTTGCTTCCGCTACAGAAACGCCATCCCATTCTGATTTAAAATTAAACTTATCGGTATTACTGCCGCCCACTTTCTCAACAACTCCAGATCCATAGGAAGTTACTGTAGTTTCACTGGAATTTCCATCAGCCAATGATATATTTTTCACTGTACCATATACTTCTACATTACCGCCGGCTATGACAAGTTCTTTCACTGTCACCCCTTCTTTTATGATAAGAGTATGATCTGCTGTTTTGGCAGTCACTTTTGCATAAGTGGCTTTACCGTCAACTGCATCCAGAGTAACAGTAGAAGTAGGTAACTCAATCTTAAAAGAAGGTTCCGAAGATACACCACCTGCTTCTACAGCGGGAATGGCCACTCTTACAGTTTTGGCAACAGAAGATCCTTCTCCTTCAGAAGATTCCTTTATGGCAATTTCATTGGAAGCACTGATTTTATCAAAAGAAATGCTGACAGCCTCATTTTCCGAATTACTCTTTTTAGGCAATGCTATTTCCGGTGATTTTTCACTGTCCGGAACGTCTGCTATCACTATCGCATTGGAATTTTTCAATGCTTCGGTGGCTTTCGCTACGCTTTCTACTTCCGTAGGAACCTCGCCTATTACTTTATCGATAGCGACTGTAGCATAAAGTCTTACCCCACGTTCTGCCACGACTCCTTTACCATCATCCCCTCTGAATGTTTTGATGCTGAGTGTATTCTTATTATCTCCTGCTACTGAAATATTCAGTTCCGGATATGTATTGACAGGGATAGGGAAGTAGAATTCCAAGTCCTGAAGAGCATCGGAAACTGCAAAATTAATGGTAACCACTTTATTATCTGTTCCACTCACCTCTGTCACATTACTATTCGTTAAAGTTTTTAAAGTAGGTATTCCTTCGGCAGTGAAAGTAATTTCTACATTACCCGCAATATCCGGAGCATCTGTTCCTTGAGATGTCAAGATAGCCCGTGTATATCCGGCAGGGATGTTTTTCACTATAATATAGATTAAAGCCCCTGCATTCTTGAATGAAACTTGATTTTGTGCATCTTTACTTATCAGGCACGCCATAGGTGCCCCATTGTTATCTTTCGGATTTTCAGATTTATACGTATAAGAAACAGGCATATCATAACTTATCTTTGTCCCATCATATGTTACATCTTTGGAATAAGGATAGTAAGCTACCTTCTTCTCTCCTTCACAGGAACCCGAAAACTCCGCACTCTGTGTACCCGCCTCACTAGAAAGGGTATATTCATTATTTACATATGAACCAGAATTGTTCGATTGGGAAAATATACCGATTTTATCTCCGGCACTCCACTTTACAGATGCCCCATCCATATAAGTTCGTGATTCGACGGATGGTATCGTAGCAACCAAT
Organism: Phocaeicola sp. GP0067; assembly: GCF_031119655.1. Classification (NCBI taxonomy): domain Bacteria; kingdom Pseudomonadati; phylum Bacteroidota; class Bacteroidia; order Bacteroidales; family Bacteroidaceae; genus Phocaeicola; species Phocaeicola sp. GP0067. The sequence goes on along the minus strand of NZ_JAVHZY010000006.1, from coordinate 65,357 downwards.
ATGTCATTGCCTGTTCTTCCATATCCTTCCTCAAATGTTTCATTTGAGCAGCCACTCATTGCAAAAATAAAAGCGGCAAAGGATAGATACATTATATTTCTCATGATGATAAAATTTTATTAATTCAAAGGCCTGTCTACATAATCAGGAGCACTTACTGCAAATCCTTTTTCCACTTCTACTTCGATAACCTCCACTTTAGGAGCCTCATACATTTCCATATTGTTTGTTTCCATAATTTCCGTACAATAAATTTAGATTTTAATTTTTCAATGATTCTGTTCAGACATTATACGCCCCAATTATACCATAGAATATTTTTCATTGAAAGATACTATAATTGCCGTCTGTGGGCAGAAGACTCCTGGCGGTCCGGTGACATATACTGTGTCTCCGCAACCTCGACTTGACAGATAACGGGAAATAAGGATTCGCATTCCCGCTTGCAGTGTTGTTTTCATACGTCTGTAAATGTTAGATCAGTCTATCTTGTCAAAAGACTTTGCCTAACTCCCCCTCCTCTGTTCGGCGGTTAACAATAAAAAAGCGTGAGGGCTGTATCTTGTTTATCCTATCGTCGGGCCTTCGCATTGCCTTGTACCTAGATAAACAACAGCCACCCACGCCATTAGGTATATAGATGCCACAGTAATGGCAGGTATATAACACAGACGTGAGCGTTGTTGTTATCATCTTCAGGTACAGTTCAAAGTTGCGAAGTTTGACGATAGAAGATAATTTCAATAACGCTTCTTAAAATATGTAACTTTCTACTACGCCATAGTATAATAGTCGGTACAAATATAATAATTTCTTAAATAGGAAAAACGTTTCTTAGCGATTATTTTTAATAATTGCTACCACAAGCATTAAAAACACTTCTGTATTTCACAATAAATCGACTCAACATAACACCAATATTAATAGAAAGTTATAAGCAATTATGCCCTCATGCTCTCACTAAGAAGTTAACATATTGATAATGAATACTGAATGAATGATGATAGCATATTTCAAAAAGTATCTTTGCCCTCATGCCCTCATTCTACAGAACAAATAAAAAGAGTATATCTATCTGATAACCAACAACATGAGCACATACAAAGTCTTAATTCAAAAGTTTGTCAACCATCGCATTTTGAGCTTTTTCATCACAGTATACTCTATTTTACAAACATCCGATTACATTTTCATGCTGACAAGTTCTACTCATCGTACTTTCCTATTTGTTCTTTCTATTATTCGCAATTGCTTACTCACTAATGTGACTAACTCTAATCACAAACGTGACTAAAGTTAATCACAAGTGTGATTAAATCTAACCACTAACGTGATTAAGCAATTTCCCATAGTAAAGAACTGCAATATGAATGACCGATTATCATATAATGATCTCTATATAAACTATCAAGAACTCCCTAAAATGCAGTAGTTACCGTTGTTTCTCCTAGCAAAATATGATAAGATTCGTGTATATAAAAGGGATCTTGTAGGCATTATGCCATTTTTCTTCACCTAAAACGGCAAAATAGACTCTTTTCTCACCTGAGTGATTTTGAAACGAATTCAGCTATATCACATTGAATATAAACATATTAGATAATAATCAGTATAATTAAACAGTGAGAGCATGAGGGCAAATTGTTTCTTCAAAAATATGCTACCATCATTCATTTAACACTCATTATCAATGGATTATATACATAATGAGAGCATGAGGGCATATTTGCTTATAACTTTCTATTGTTACATAAGCGTTCTTTGAAATTAAAAGTTTTAGTTACGTATTCGTTCATAAATTTAGAGTGTAACGGTATGAAAAGAATGAATATGCTTACAAACAGAAAGTCATATAGGCAGGTAGATACACCACCCCTTCCTTTACACTCAGGTTTTTAGGATGAATCACATAGCTCCCTCCTATACGCTGACGAAAACTCTCGTTGAACCGGGTAAGAGAACGGATGGAATATTTATCATTCGATTTCACCTCTATCGGAAATATTTTATATCTCAGTTTGCTGTGGTTCGACAGGATAAAATCTATTTCCATGTCGTTGCGATGCTTCTCTTGATTATATCGCGTGTAGAAGTACAGTTTGTGCCCGGCAGCCACCAACATCTGGGCAATTACGTTCTCGTAGAACATACCCTCGTTCACCGACAGTTTTCCCAATAAGATTTCCCGATAAAGCTCACCGTCAGAAATCTCATTTTCATCAAATGTATGACTGATAAGTAGTCCCGTATCCCCCATATAACATTTCACATATGTTCTGTCCTCATTCAGCGAAAGTCCCACGTTAGGGTCCGAGCAGTTAAAGCATTCATTGGCAATCATCGAATCGGAGAGCCAAAAGAAAGTATCATGATATTTTGGAAAGCTCGCCCCCTTTTCAATGCGATTCATCACTACACGTCTTTCGGAACGAGAAAGAAAAGCCGGAATCTGGTCAAATATACTTAGTACACTCGACCTGTAGCCAGACTTTATCTTCTTTATATCATTCCGGTACAGTGTCAGTATGTCTCTTTTTTCCATATCGGCCATTTCGAAGTTCCGGTTGTTCTCCAGATACGCCGACAGACTTTTCGGCATACCGCCCACAATCATGTATTGGCGGAACAGCAGCATAGCCTTGGCGTGAATCCCCTGTTCCAAAGGTACCTTTTTATCAAAGCATTGGCGGATATATGCCATCAATGGCTCTTCATTCATAGCCCAAGCAAACTCCTCAAAGTCCATGGGGTACATAAGTAGTGTCCTCTCCTCAGAAGGAATGGTAATATCATTTACATTCTCCTTTATGGAGATTAGCGAGCCCGTCTCTATATAGTCGAACCGTCCATCTGCAACCAGATACTTTATCGCTTGCCGGGCTTTCGGAAACTGTTGTATCTCATCAAATATGATAATGGATTCTTTTGGATAAAGCCTCACACCATATTCCGAAGAAAGAATAAGGAAAAAGGTGTCGAGATCATTCATGTAATTGTTAAAGGCCGAAATAACCGAGTCACTAACTTTGTTGAAATCTATCATAAGATAGCTCCGGTATTCATTCTTTGCGAACTCTTCCACAAGGGTGGATTTACCTATCCGTCGGGCGCCTTCTATCAGAAGCGCCTTAGTGCCTGCCGTTTGCTGTTTCCAGACAAGCAGTTTGTCATATAATTTACGCTTGAATATCATATCATTCAATGTTTATCATCTCATCCATATGCAAATTTAATGATATTTTCTGCAATACGCAAATCAAACCCCACATTTACTACCTGCAATACGCACTTTTACAAGATAGCATTTCACCTGCAATGCGCATAAATCTATATTAGAATGTGAGCAGTTAAATAATATCTTCCAATATTGACAATTTCACTCATTCAAATATATCGGCTGATATCCCGATTTTCCACTTACCTTACTATATCATCCCTTTGTAGGATGAACAATGATCTGTTTGCCGACAACTCTTGGTACTTCCGCAATGCGCTGATTCGTGCGAATTATAGAAATGTACGAAAAGAGGTTGAACCTGATATGAGTTTTTTGAATTTGTTTTTCAGAAATCTGATGATGGGAGAAAATCATGAGTTAAAGAATGGCTTTGTTGCTCCTCTCTACCCTAATAATCCCAAGCATCCGCGACAAAAGTATCTTTTGACGGTAAAGGGGTTAGCTATTTTCAATTCAACAAAATGATATACAACAACTAATAGGTATCACAGAGTTCAATGAAGAGCAGTCCATGTTACAGAACATTTTCCACATTTCTGCTTTACTCCTAGCAACATCCCATTATGAAATTCCATGAAACTTTCATTCAACCTCCTCACATTCTTCTCACTCGTTCCGCTTCGCATCATCACCTGCACCCATACTCTCAAGATACTGCAATTCCCGTTCCGCAAACTCACGATTCTCCTCCTCTCCCAGCATTTGATAGAGCAGTTCCCTAGCTTGCGAATAATATTTCAAGTTTACTAATACTTGTGCTGCCCTGCGCCGAAGAAAATGATAAAGTGGAAACAAGGTATTCTTTTCATCACCATACATCTTTATCTGACTGCCAACCAAACTCACCATAGAATAAATATACTCAAGAGCTCCTGTATCCTTCATTTCGACGAGACAGTTGGTAAAATCACGAATCGCATGAATGGATGAATTTCTTTTAGCATTAGTCAAATAATAATAAGCCTTTTCAAAATGCCCTAATGTGAGATAAACAAAACCGATATGATAACAAATCACATAATATTCTTCCTTGCCACGCTCCGGCAATTCTGTCCAGTGGACTTGATAATACCGAAAAATAGAAAGATAACACCCCAACGCCTGAAGATAACATTGCTGCCTGAAAAATTTCTTCCCCCAATAAATAGTAGTCTGCAAGGTAGGCTCGGTATAAGCCAGCAACGCCTGTTGTTCCTCCGTCAGTTCGTCAAACTGTTTGTTTGCCGCTTTTTCTTTAGCATCGTCCAACATATATTTCAACTCCCAATAATCATCATGATCCGTTGTCAATCTTACCTCAATCATACTACTGAATACTCTGCCTTTTTGGGTTTCATCGAAAAAAGCATCTACCCTGTCCGTCCGCATAGCCGACAACTTATAATAAAGAGATCGTTCATTACTGCCTTCAGCTTTCTCCAACGCAATCACCAACTGCCCTTCGGCAAGTGTAATACAGATCAGAGCATCTTTTCCCGCCTGTCCTTTTTCATCCATCACAGCATCTTTCAACCGAAAAGAAAGAATAGACAATAATTCGGTACGCCTCTCTATCCGCCCATTGCAAACCAGTGTCATTCCCTTTATATCTTCCTGTTTCACTGTACCAAAAAGAGAAAGAATATCCTCTATCTGATCCATATCTTGCCGGGAAACATCGACAGGTTCCAACAGCTTACCATGTCCAATCTCCAATTTTCGTCTCAACAAAGCCAAGCGATTTTCGAATTCTTTTTTCACCAACATGTCTTGTATTGAAGCAGATTGTTCTGCCAACTCTTTAAAACTACGGGCTATCATAAAAGATGACTCAAGCAATACCCGCAAATGTTGTTTTAACTGAGTTTCACTGCCCGACAAGAACAGACAGGCAGACAGACAAGCCGTAAAAGGTGTCTCACTTTCTCCATCCTCATGACTTTTACGCAAATAGCAAGTCCAAGCTGTGTATCGGCAGTTAATGTTGTTAATGTCAAAAACTATTTTTTTAGACTGTTCATAGCTACATGCGTAAAAATCTTTATAATATAACTGAATATTCTGACCTGTTTTTTCTCTTAACAAATGAAAATAACCTCCTTGAAAACCGATGATAATGGCATCAGCATCAATTCTCTTCACTAGTTCACAGTGCATGGACTGCACGAACCTGATAAGTTCATCGGTGGTCATCGCCGAATAAATCTTTTCTTGCTGCTTTTTCGGCTTTGCAACAAAATAATAAACTGTTACGAAAACCACCATCATAGATACGAAGACGACAGAAATAATCATATCTTGTTACAGTTAATCTTTGTATGTCTGTAAAAATACAAAATTAATCGGGAAATGTTAGAAGTGATAGGATATTTTAATGAATTCCCCTAAGAAGTTACTTAAAAATCCGGTTCAATCAATTCCTTCCGATGCATCCGGTGCCACCTCCACAAAATCATAAGACATAGAGGAAATTCCATTGGAGATATTCTGAAATACCTAAAAATAGGGATTGTCCATATCCATATTTTCATCGAACTTTGCAACCCCAAAAAACGAACAAATGAAGATACTTTATATAATACTGTTCATACAAATAGGATGGATATTTCCCCTCTCCGCACAAAAACAAGATTCCATTTATATCGGAACGCGTCATACATTGTTTTCTGAAATACTGAATGAAGAAAGAAAATATTGGATTTATGTACCTGAGACCAAAGCTGGTGAAAAAGGAAAGGCTTATCCGGTTCTTTATCTATTGGATGGAGATTCCTTCTTTCATTCCGTGGTTGGTTTTACGCGTTTCTTCTCTTCTTCTAAAACCTCAAACTTACCTCCTTGCATCGTTGTGGCTGTTTTAAACACAGACCGGACCAGAGATTTCACTCCTACCTGCTCAGCCGCCCGCCGGGATGGTACCATTTGTCCCTATGATAAGCCGGCAGGTGGTGGAGCTGAACAGTTCCATCGCTTTCTGATAGAGGAACTACGTCTGGAAGTGGAAAATAAAGTTCCTGCCAACGGTACAAACTTTCTTGTCGGACATTCATACGCAGGTTTATTTACCCTACAGACACTGTCAAATCATCCCGAGTCTTTTGACTCGTATATAGCAATAGACCCAAGTTTATGGTGGGACCGAGGAGTCTTTCTACAACAAGCAGCAAAGAATGTTTATCAAAAAGACTTCTCCAGCAAACATTTGTATGTTGCTTTCGCCACCCGCCAACGTCCTGCAATCAAACTTATTCAGTTTTCATTGGCCGACAGCTTAAAAAATAAGATCATCCCTGAAATGAAAAACAAGCATTTGCATGTCATTTATAAAAAATTTCCCGACGAGGTGCATGGCACCATTGCTCTTCCTGCCATTTTCGATGGATTAAAATCTCTATTTCATAACACTATTTCAACCAAAGAGGCAACATGATAATTTCTTGCAGTATTCAATTTCTCATCTGTTATAAATACGCTCCGGTTTACTATTGGTAAAAATAACATAACTAATGCCGATGGTGTAGCCACTCGCTCAATTCCGGGGTATTGCACGGCTATAATTCTCACATACCCTCCTGTTTAACATCAATTTAAGATTTCAAATTCTATACTTATCATTTTCTAGAATAACAGATTGAGACATTGTATCAACCTTGGCTACAGATTTATGCTATTCTTTCCGGAAATCATGTAATTAGGGTTATAACATCTGTAATTTATCTACACTGTATTTTCAGTCATGTACTTATCTTTGCATCAAGATTCTGGAATTCAAAACTTAATAAAATCAAGTGATAATGAAACGTATACCAGTCATCATGATTGCAAGTTTATTTGTTATAGGAATACCTGCCATAACACAGTCCGATCCGGTTCCCAAGAAAAATGGTAATAAGTATGTGCTTTACGAAGAACGTACAGATAACGGGGCGGTCTGTCACCTATTTCAAGCGCAACAAGCGAATGGATGTTTGGAAAAACCGATGGTAAAGGGTACACTGTTTCGCAGTGGTGTATGGCACATGGAAGAAATCAAAGGAAACCCGAAATCGCAAGAGGCATACGAAACGAGTAAACAAGTATAGGAAAAAAGAATATTATGACATTAGATGATTTTTTGAATCATATTGAAGCCGGCGGTGCACTCAATACACCGGAAATCTATCGGCTGATGGATGAAATGAGCGATGAAGCCCGGCGCGTTACCTGTGAGATAAACAACTCGTACCATTCACAAGAAGAATTGCGTGCGTTCATGTCGCGCCTGACCGGTAAACCTGTGGACGAAACATTCAAGATGTTTCCTCCGTTCTACACAGACTTCGGCAAGAATATTACCATCGGGCGTCGTGTCTTTATCAATGCCGGTTGCCACTTCCAGGATCATGGCGGTGTGACGTTGGGTGACGGCTGTCTTATCGGGCATAATGTGGTCTTTGCCACGCTCGATCACGGTACGGCTCCCGAAGACCGCGGGGCAATGTATCCGGCGCCTATCCGGTTAGGCAAAAATGTATGGGTAGGCTCCAACTCCACCATCCTGCGGGGTGTGACCGTGGGTGACAACGCCATTATCGCCGCCGGATCTGTGGTGACGAAAGACGTAGCGGCCAACACGGTTGTAGGAGGTGTACCGGCAAGGCATATCCGAGATATCGACAGGAACGAAAAGTGATAGCCTATGGAATCGGAATCACTAACCAACCATACTGCCATCCTTGTCAGATCCATCCGAACGGTACACCATACTGAACGGGTTGTGCGGATTGGTTCTACCGGGCATTGCACTGACCAACTTTCCGGAGTTCTCGTTGTATTCCCTTCTTCCGGTTGAAACGACGAGTGCCATGCCTACTGCCGGAGTCGGCCGTATCATAATCTGCAATACATCTTTATCGACGGCAGATTTTGCACAAGACTCTTGCTACTGTTCGATATCGGTTTCTCCATCATCATCATCACCAATGCGGCAAGAAAAAGAGGCTGATTTTCCTGATCTGCTTGAAGCGGGAACGTTGGATGAGATGCATGTAAAATAATGTCTGTAATTGAGGTTATACAATCAGTAATCCATCTACCGGCTTTTCCTGTAATCCGCTGTAATTTTGCACTATGAAAAGAAAACAAGAAACAATAAAAATTTAAATTACATCGGTTATGAAACGTACAACTATTTTAATGGCTGCTTTCCTCTGCCTCTTCAGCCTGACGGAAAGCCCGGCACAAAACACTCACAAAAATATGGAACAGTTAAATCTGACACAGGAATGGGACAAGACGTACCCGAAAAGCGACAAGGTGAATCATAGCAAAGTGACTTTCATAAATCGTTACGGTATCACGCTCGCTGCCGACCTGTATGCACCGAAAACGATTTTCGGAGGTAAGCTGCCTGCTATTGCTGTCAGCGGTCCGTTTGGAGCTGTAAAGGAACAGTCGTCGGGGCTGTATGCCCAGACATTGGCCGAACGAGGATTCCTGACGATTGCTTTTGATCCTTCATTTACTGGTGAAAGCGGTGGACAGCCTCGCAGCGTAGCTTCGCCAGACATCAACACCGAAGACTTCTCGGCGGCGGTGGATTACCTCGCGACACGTCCGGATGTGGATGCCGAACGAATCGGCATCATTGGCATTTGTGGTTGGGGTGGTTTTGCTATCAATGCGGCTGCCAACGACACACGTATCAAGGCAACGGTAGCTTCCACAATGTACGACATTAGCCGCTGTACAGCAAACGGTTACTTCGATGCCGCTGACAATGCAGATGCACGTTACAAAATGCGTCAGGAGTTTAACGCCCAGCGCACGGAAGACTACCGTACCGACACTTATCCCCGCACCGTGACGAACCCGGAACCTACCGGTGATGCGCCGCAGTTCATGAAGGATTATTATGATTATTACAAGACCGAACGAGGTTATCATCCTCGTTCCATCAACTCCGGTTTGGGCTGGAACAAAACCTCCAATCTTGCATTTCTCAACGCACCTATCCTTGCGTATGCCGATGAAATCCGCAGTGCCGTGTTGCTCATTCATGGAGAAAAAGCTCACTCCCGCTATTTTAGTGAGGATACTTTCAAGAAGCTGAAAGGCGATAATAAAGAACTGATGATTATTCCCGATGCCGTACATACGGATTTATATGACCGGACAGACATTATTCCATTCGATAAGCTGGAGGAATTTTTCAAAGAATACTTAAAATAGAAGGCTTCAAGAAAAAGGAATTGCCTATATCCTGATTGGCTTCAGTTCGCGGACGCAGCAATGTGAACATGACTTTTAAAATTAATAATGACTGACAACTAAAACAATATATCAAATGAAACTGATTAAAAATGCTGAATTCGGGGGCGAGCGTCCCTTGTTCGAGTCCCACGACCTTCGTCTGGAAAATGTGATTATTCGTACCGGTGAATCGGCCATCAAAGAATGTAGCAATATCGAAGCTGTAGATTGCCGCTTTGAGGGTAACTATCCCTTCTGGCATGTACACGGTTTCAAAATCGACCGTTGCTATTTCGATGTCGGAGGGCGTTCGGCATTGTGGTATTCCGATCACCTGAAGATGACCGACACGATTATCGACGCACCGAAGATGTTCCGTGAAATGGACGAAATAGATATCGAGAACGTAACGATGAACGATGCCGACGAAGTATTCTGGCGTTGTAATGGTATCCGCATCAAGAATCTCAAGCTGCACGGCGGAACTTATCCTTTCATGTTCAGCAACAACATTTATGTGGACGGACTGGAAAGCAACAGCAAGTATGTGTTCCAGTACGTGAAAAATGTAGAGATTCATCATGCAAAGATTACAACGAAGGATGCCTTCTGGGAAGTGGAAAATGTGACCATCTACGATTCCGAACTCAACGGCGAATACCTCGGCTGGCATTCGAAGAATCTACGTTTGGTCAACTGCCACATTACCGGTGAGCAACCGCTTTGCTATGCACACGACCTTATTCTTGAAAACTGTACCTTCGGACCTGACTGCGACCGTACCTTTGAGTACAGCACGTTGCAAGCCGATATTCACGGAGCTATTACAAATATCAAGAACCCGATGTCGGGATGCATTGTGGCTGACGAATTCGGTTCCATAACCATAGATGAGAACATCAAGGCTCCTGCCGATTGTGAAATCCGTCTCCGGGACGAGCGTACCTGTTTTACCGATTAAGATGAAGATATGAAATACAACTTTGACAAACAAATTTCAAGACGGGGAACCGATTCCTACAAATGGGATAGCGCAGAAAGCGAAAATGTATTGCCGATGTGGGTGGCTGACATGGATTTCCGTACAGCTCCCGCTATCGTCGATGCTTTACGCCGACGGGTAGAACACGGCATTTTCGGTTATACCCGTGTGCCCGACAGTTACTACGAGGCTGTTACAGGCTGGTTCGCACGTCGTCACGGTTGGACGATTGACCGTGAATGGATAATTTACACATCGGGCGTAGTCCCAGCCATCTCGGCAGTCATCAAGGCTTTGACCGTTCCGGGAGATAAGGTATTGGTGCAGACCCCGGTCTATAATTGTTTCTTTTCTTCAATCCGTAACAATGGGTGTGAAATGGTATCATCACCGTTGGTCTTTGCAAGTAATACTTTCACCATCGATTATGAAGATTTAGAGCGTAAGACTGCTGATCCGAAAGTGAAGGTGATGCTGCTGTGCAATCCTCACAATCCTGCCGGAAGGGTGTGGAAACGTGAAGAACTGGTACGTATTGGTGAAATTTGTATTCGACACGATGTTACGGTCGTTTCGGATGAGATTCATTGCGAACTGGTTTTTCCAGAGTACCGTTACACACCGTTTGCTTCCATCTCAGAAAATTTCCGTCACCATTCTGTAGTCTGTATATCTCCCAGTAAAGCGTTCAATATTGCCGGATTACAGATTGCGAACATTATTTGTGCTGATGCTAACCGTCGAGCGAAAATCGACCGGGCCATTAACGATAACGAAGTATGTGATGTCAATCCTTTTGGTGTAATTGCGACTCAAGTAGCTTACAACGAAGGGGAAGAGTGGCTGAACCAACTCATCAAATATTTACAGGCCAATTTTCTCTATATGCAGGAGTTCTGTCGGGAACATCTGCCCGAGTTTCCTATCACGGTATTGGAGGGAACCTATCTCGTTTGGATGGACTGTCACAGACTCGGCATACACTCGCAGGAACTCGAACAGCGATTGGTTAACGAAGCCGGATTATGGCTCAATGCAGGAACAATGTATGGGACTGAAGGAAAAGGATTCATGCGCTGGAATATCGCCTGCCCACGTACTACACTGGCAGAAGGATTGAAACGTTTTACTGGTTTCGTAAGAAATCTTTAAGAGATATATACGGCAAATTCATTTTTAATAGAACGCAACTATATAGTTTACCATACCAAGCATTACGTATAACAAAGTAAATAGTTGCGACTTAATTTTTTATCTCATTTTTTCTTTTCTTCCACAACTGATAACTATTGATGATGTTCTGCCACAAATTATATATCATAGAGTGTATTAATCTGATTATCAATAAGGAAGCCCACCTATTACTAACAGTGGGTAACAAAATAGTAACAAAAAAACGAAGAAATTCGCTTAGTGGTGGGCTTACGCTGCAAAGGTAACAAAAGCCCGCCAATCATAAAAATAAAGCTGGCGAAAAGAGAAACATTCTTTTTCTTTTCGCCAGCATCTATTTTGCTGTCAACACAAACAGGTTTAGTCCGTTTTGGATATCTATACAAAGCGATAAACTAAAACTCAATTTTCACCTACCTGAAAAAAAGTTCCTACTTCTTTTTGCTATTTAAAATATTGTTCGTTGTTTTGCGAACAACAAATAAAAAGGAGATATTGAAGTGAAAGATAAACCGTACACAGTAGAGCAGGAACAGATTGCTCGTTTTGCCAAAGCAATGGGACATCCCGCACGAATGGCTATTCTTGCTTTTTTAGCAAATCAAGAAAGTTGCTTCTTCGGTGATATACACGAAGTGCTGCCTATCGCTAAGGCAACCGTTTCTCAACATTTGAAAGAACTGAAAGAAGCTGGCTTAATTCAAGGAGAAATAGAAACGCCAAAAGTACGATATTGTATCAACCGGGAAAATTGGGAACTCGCACGAAAGTTATTTACTACTTTTTTGGGGGATTGCCAATGTAAAGGTACATCGTGCTGTGAATAACAGCACCTTTTTTTAAAATCATTGTTCGTAGTTCTACGAATTACGATTATTATATTAACTTTAAAGTAGAATTAGAAATGGAAATCAAAGTATTAGGAACCGGGTGTTCAAGCTGTAAAGCATTGTATGAAACCACTAAACAAGCTATTTCAGAATTAGGCTGCGATGCAACACTAATCAAGGAAGAAGATTTATTGAAAATCATGGAGTACAACATTTTAGGTCTTCCGGCTTTGGTGATTGACGGAAAAGTTGTATCAGCCGGAAAAAGATTGTCCCTTTCGGAAGTAAAAGAGTTGATAACCAAATAAAAAATGAACTATGAGAAAGTTATTTTATCTACTGATTGCGATGCTGGTCTTAATGTCCTGTGGAAATGGTTCAAAGAAAAAAAACGAGGAAAACAAAGCGGAAGAAATACAGCCTAACCGCATTGAAGTTCTCTATTTTCATGGAGCGCAACGATGTATCACTTGCAGGGCGATTGAAGCCAATACAGTAGCCCTTTTGGATAGTCTTTATTCCCAAGAAAAAGCAAATGGCAAGATTATCTACAAAGTAGTAGATATTTCTAAGAAAGAGAATGAAGCGATTGCAGACAAGTACGAAGTTACATGGTCGTCTTTGTTTGTGAATGGCTGGAAAGACGGAAAAGAGAATGTAAACAATATGACCGAGTTTAGTTTCTCCAATGCGAGAAATGCACCGGACAAGTTTAAAGAGGGAATTAAAAGCAAGATTGACGAATTGTTAAAACAGTTGTAAGATGGACTTTCTTCAATCATTATTAGATAGCAGTTCTGTTCCCGCTATTACAGCCTTTATATTGGGGATTTTAACGGCAGTTAGCCCGTGCCCGCTGGCTACAAACATAACGGCAATAGGATTTATAAGCAAGGATATAGAAAACCGTCACCGGATTTTTATAAACGGGTTGCTCTACACTTTCGGCAGAATAGTGACCTATACGGTTCTTGGCTTTATTCTTATTCCTATTCTTCGTGAGGGCGCAAGTATGTTTATGGTGCAAAAAGCTGTAAGCAAATACGGGGAAATGCTGATTGCTCCGGTGTTAATCATCATTGGAATATTTATGCTTGATATAATAAAACTCAATCTACCCAAAATTAATATCGGTGGGGAAAGCCTGAAAAAGAAAACTAAAGGCGGTTGGGGAGCTATGTTGTTGGGGGTCTTATTCGCTCTTGCTTTTTGTCCTACCAGTGGAGTATTTTATTTCGGTATGCTTATCCCTCTATCAGCAGCAGAAACAGGCGGCTATCTCTTACCTGTAATCTATGCTATTGCTACGGGATTACCTGTAATCCTTTTTGCATGGATTTTAGCTTATAGTGTTGCCGGACTGGGGAAGTTTTACAACCGAATACAGATATTTGAGAAATGGTTTCGCAAAATAGTTGCTATTCTCTTTATCGCAGTTGGAATATATTACGCAATAGTATTTTATCTATAAATAAACATTAAGTATCATTTTAAATAAAAAACAGTATGAAAAAGATAGAAATTTTCGACCCGGCAATGTGCTGCCCTACGGGTCTTTGTGGAACAAACATCAATCCTGAATTGATGCGTATTGCGGTAGTAATCGAATCATTGAAGAAACAAGGTATCATCGTTACCCGCCACAATTTACGTGACGAACCACAAGTATACGTAAGCAATAAGACGGTGAACGACTTCCTGCAAAAGCATGGTGCGGACGCACTGCCTATTACTTTAGTAGATGGAGAAATAGCTGTTTCACAAACCTATCCTACCACCAAACAAATGAGTGAATGGACGGGGGTCAATTTAGATTTTATGCCAGTTAAATAAGTATTCACCAATTAATTATTTAAGAAAAATGAGAACATTCAATTTATCAGATATAGAATTGACAAAATACCTTTTCTTCACCGGAAAAGGCGGTGTGGGCAAAACTTCTATTGCCTGTGCTACTGCGGTAGGTTTGGCAGATAATGGTAAGAAAATACTTCTTATCAGCACAGACCCGGCTTCAAACCTGCAAGATGTCTTTAATCAAACTTTAAACGGACACGGCACGGATATTCAGGAAGTACCCGGCTTAACTGTAGTTAATCTCGACCCGGAACAAGCTGCTGCCGAATACAGGGAAAGCGTTATTGCGCCTTTCCGAGGAAAACTGCCCGATAGTGTTATCCAAAATATGGAAGAACAACTTTCAGGTTCTTGCACGGTAGAAATTGCTGCTTTCAATCAATTTTCCGATTTTATCACGGATGCTGATAAAGCAAAAGAATATGACCATATCATCTTTGATACAGCCCCAACGGGACATACATTGCGAATGCTACAACTACCATCGGCTTGGAGTACGTTTATTAGCGAAAGTACGCACGGTGCATCATGCTTAGGGCAATTATCCGGTTTGGAAGAAAGGAAAGGCATCTATAAGCAAGCGGTTGAAACACTCTCGGATGCAAATGCAACTCGCTTAGTGTTGGTAAGTCGTCCCGAAATCGCACCTTTGAAAGAAGCTGCCCGTTCTTCGCATGAATTACAATTACTGGGAATTAATAACCAGCTATTAGTAATCAACGGACTTTTGCTGCAATTAGATGAAGCCGATAGCGTATCGAAACAAATATATGACAGACAGCAAACCGCCCTGAAACAAACCCCTGCGGAACTGCTGGATTACCCCTCTTATTCTGTTCCTTTACGGTCGTATAATCTATCTAACATTGCAAATATCCGCCGGATGCTATACGATGATAATTTAACAGACAATGCGGATTATCAACGGATTACTGATGCAAAAGGTATAGACGAATTGGTTAATGACCTCTATCAGTCAGGGAAAAGAGTTGTATTTACTATGGGAAAGGGTGGCGTAGGTAAAACAACGTTAGCCACGGAAATAGCCCTGAAATTAACTAAACTGGGTGCAAAGGTGCATCTAACCACCACTGACCCGGCAAACCACCTGAATTACAACCTTGCAGTTCAGGCAGGTATTACAGTAAGCCGCATTGATGAAGCGGAAGTACTGGAAGCCTATAAAAACGAAGTTCGTAGTAAAGCTGCGGAAACAATGACTGCCGAAGATATGGAATACATAGAGGAAGATTTGCGTTCACCGTGTACGCAAGAAATCGCAGTGTTCCGGGCTTTTGCCGAAATCGTAGACAAAGCGGAAAATGAAATTGTTGTGATTGATACCGCACCTACCGGACACACCTTGTTACTGCTGGATGCAACGGAAAGCTACCACAAGGAAGTACAACGCACGCATGGCGATTCTCCTGCTTCGGTAAGAAAATTATTACCACGTTTAAGAAACCAGCAAGAAACGGAAGTTGTTATTGTGACCTTGCCCGAAGCAACCCCCGTCTTTGAAGCCGAACGTTTGCAAAAGGATTTACAGCGTGCGGGAATTAATAACAAATGGTGGGTTGTAAACGCTTGTTTATCATTAACCGATACGGAAAATTCTTTTTTGCGGGCAAAGGCACAAAATGAATTGACTTGGATTAAGAAAGTAGAAGAATTGTCAAAGGGAAACGCTGCCCTGATAGCTTGGAAAAATAATTGAGAATATGAGAATTTTAATCCTTTGTACTGGAAATAGTTGCCGTAGCCAAATGGCACACGGCTTATTACAATCATTTGACAGTAAACTGGAAGTCTTTTCAGCAGGAACAAAGCCTGCTGAAAAGGTTAATCCGATGGCAGTAAAGGTTATGACTGAAATAGGTATTGATTTAGCCCAACATACCCCTAAAAGTGTCAATCTATATGTAGGAAAAAAATGGGACTATGTTATTACGGTCTGCGGTGGTGCAAACGAAAGCTGTCCTATGTTTACTGGTGAAGTAAAAAACAGGTTGCATATTGGGTTTGACGACCCATCGGAAGCAACCGGAAGTCCGGAATTTATCGACAATGAATTTCATCGGGTACGGGATGAAATAAAAGCCCGTTTCTATGACTTCTATCTAAATGAATTAAAACCGCAATTAAACTAAATAGTTGTTGTTATGGAAAAGAAACAAGGAATTGGATTTTTTGAAAAATACTTAACCATTTGGGTTGCCTTGTGCATTGTTATCGGAATTGCTGTGGGGCAATGGCTCCCGGTAATCCCGCAAACATTAAGCAAGCTTGAATACGCCAACGTGTCGATACCCGTAGCTATCCTGATATGGTTAATGATTTACCCGATGATGCTAAAAGTGGATTTTCAAAGCGTTAAGAATGTCGGCAAACGTCCGAGAGGAATAATTGTCACCTGTGTTACAAATTGGCTTATAAAACCGTTTACCATGTTCGGGATAGCTTATTTGTTCTTCTATGTCATTTTTAAAACTTTTATACCTGCCGAATTAGCAGAAGAATATTTAGCCGGAGCGGTATTATTGGGGGCTGCACCTTGCACGGCTATGGTATTCGTGTGGAGTTATCTCACTAAAGGGGATGCCGCTTATACGCTGGTACAAGTTGCAGTGAACGATTTAATCATATTGATAGCGTTTGCTCCTATCGTTGCTTTCTTGCTGGGGGTTGGCGGCGTATCTATTCCGTGGGACACTTTAATGTTATCTGTTGGCTTGTTTGTTGTGATACCACTTGCTGCTGGGGTCATTACCCGCATAATGATTATACGCCGTAAAGGGATAGAATACTTCAATAATGTATTTATTAAGAAGTTTGATAATTATACGGTGGGTGGGCTGTTATTGACACTTATCATCCTATTTTCATTTCAGGGAGAAACGATACTGAACAATCCTCTGCATATCGTATTGATTGCAGTTCCGCTCGTGCTGCAAACGGTTCTGATATTCTTCGTTGCCTACGGTTGGGCGAAATGGTGGAAATTACCCCATGATATTGCTGCGCCTGCCGGAATGATTGGAGCAAGTAATTTCTTTGAATTAGCGGTTGCTGTGGCTATTTCTCTATTCGGTTTACAATCCGGGGCTGCATTGGCTACGGTGGTAGGTGTGCTGGTTGAAGTTCCGGTTATGTTGATGTTGGTAAGGATTGCAAATAATACACGGAAATGGTTTCCGATTACAAAATAATTGTAGATAAAAAGGAGAATGTGTCCATTCTGACACATTCTCCTAATGGAATGTTTTTGTTTTACTATCACTTAGTTTACCGTTGACAACAGCAAGTATGTGTATGGCAAGACCTGTGATTTAAGTGATGATGATGTCTACAGTTTCTATGGCTTAAAGTACATCCGACTAGTGACATCAATAAAACTAAAGTAAATGCTATTCCTAGAATTCTCATATTATTGTTGATTTTGAGTTTATTTTATAATTTAAAATCTGAGTTTAACACCCGCATTCATTACAAATCCATCCAAAGGAGCATAAATATCCCGGAAAACAGGATTAGATATACTTCCGGTATATATAGTATCAAAGCGGGTTTGCCGTCTGTCGGTGAAGTTTTCAAAGTTAGCATACAATGAAAACATCTCCCATATTTTTTCAATCATGAAGCCGCACACCACATATTGTTTTCCTTTTTGTCCGTCTCCTAGTTTTTGGGGGCTGAAATAATAAGCCTCTAATCCTATTTTCCATTTATCTTCTACTTCATACATTAGAATACTGTTCAACCTATGTTTCGGAGTTAATATATTCTCTTGTTTCACCCCATTTTCTTTGGTTCGGGTATCGGTGTATGTATAGCCTAAGTATAAGTGGAAATCTTTGTATCCGATTTTTACATTCGTTTCTCCTCCTTTGCTATCTGTATTGCCGGATATGTTGTTAAGTCGATATAGCCCATCTTTTGTAGATTGCAATAATAAAGGATTATCGAGATAAGTGTAGAAGAATAATTGGTTTATGCTGAAAGTTACATTTCCATCGAAGATTGATGTGACATAATTAAAGTCTAAATTCAAACCATAACTTCTTTCGAGCTTGTTATTGTCTTTATCAATTGGCAATACATTCTGATATTGTAGCCTTTCGCTATCCTCTGTAAATATGGTAGGTGATTTATAGCCAAATCCTCCTCCAAGTCGAGATGAAAACTTATCCGTAATTTTGAAATGTGCAGAAACTCGTGGTAGAATTGCTGCGCCATAATCCGGAATATAGTCTGCTCTTAATCCGGTTTCCAGATTCAACCATTTTGTTGCCTCCCAATTGTTTTGTACGAATGCTCCCATGGTTGTCTGGTTGTAGTCTCTTAACTGAAAATCAGTAAGTTTCTTTTCATCAAATTTGTCTGTCCATAAGTTGAGACCAGCCACCCATTCTGTTTTTTGATTCGTGCGTGTGTAAGTCAATTCACTAAAGGTAGATACCTGAGTACCTTCAAAAGTATAAGTGGGTACACCGATATTTCTATTGAAGTATGTTACACTGTTTTTGAAATCAATTCTGTCTTTTTCGCCGAATTTGTGTTCGAATGTCAGTTGTGTGGAATGTCTTTGAGTCTTGTTTTTCTCGAAATAGGAATGTGTGTCATTTCCATTTCCTTTAATATACTCAATATCCCCGCCCAAACGGTCTTCAAACATAGCATTTAGCCCTACACTCATTTGCGTGTTCTCTGAAAAATAGAGAAATAATTTGGGGTTGAAGACATATCTGTCAAACTGCGGAATGGCTGTGAATCCGGTGTTAGAGGGGTCGTAAGCCCAATTTCTGTTGTAGGAAGCAAAAATGGTTGTACCGACCTTTTTGAATCGTTGCCCATAGAAAGCGCTGACGTCCAAACCTTTTCCGGATGTCCCGTTAAGATGCAGACCTAAATCTCTTTTCTCTTCGGGAGTTTTTGAGATAAGATTAATCAAGCCTGCTATTGCTCCACCGCCATATAAAGTTGAAGTTGAGCCTTTGATGATTTCCACTTGTTTTAAGTCAAGAGGTGGCGTTTGCAATAATCCCAGTCCGCTCGCTGCACCAGCAAAAACGGGGAATCCATCTTTTAATATTTGTGTATATCTGCCATCCAATCCTTGTATGCGGATTGATGCATTTCCGGATGTGGCAGAAGTTTGCTGGGTGATAATACCTGTGCTTTCGTTTAGTAACATACGAATGTCGCCCGGTTTCATGCTCCCTTTTTCTCCTAGTTCTTCGCTTGAAATAAATTCAACACGGGTCGGGATGTTTTGAATAGTGCGTGTACCTCTGGTTGAAGAAATGGTAACTTCTTCCAGCATTTCATCATCTTGTTCCAAGAAGATTTCGACCGGAGCTGAAGAAGATAAAGGGAATGTGTATGATTTGGTTTCCGATTCATAGCCTAAGTAGCTGAATGTGATATGTTGCTTTCCGTCAGGTATGTTCGAAATGGTGATTATTCCGTTTTCATCTGAGCTTGCTCCATTGGCGGTTTTATTAAGAACGGCATTCACGCCAACCAGTATCTCTTTAGTATCTCCGTCTTTAACGATTGCTTTAAATATGTTTTGCGCACAAATGCTTTGTGCCAGCAATGTAATTATTGCCAGTGCTATTAATTTAATTTTCATTTTTCTTGTTTTGTCAATTTAGTGCCACACACTTAATCTGTATTATAATAAGTGCACGACGTACTGGTGATGAAACAGCGGTTTCATCATCATGAATTTAATAAATAAATGGTGAGGTCATATTAATTATGACATACAGAATTCTGCTAAATTCATCAGCTTAGGCGGCTGCCAAATTGAGGAAGAGAAATGAGGAATCATTTTCTCTTTGTAAAACGAAAGGTTATTATTTAATAGAATTAATTCGGCGGTTGGTGAATGAAACAATTTGGGTATTGGACAACCTGTGCATGTGTTGCAATGTAGAAATGGTGAACAATTGCAGTCTGTACATGAGGAACCATCATTATCAGCACATGGTTCTTCTGTTTGTTCATTAGCACATTGAAACAGACATTTGTCTTCAAGAAAGCATGGAACTGTTGATAATAACAGCACCCATAAAGCTAATATGTAGGACAAATGTTTCATTAATATCTATGCTTTGTTCTGATTTTGAGCTGCAAAATTAGTTATTTATATTTTATAAACAAAACATTCTGCAATTTTTATTATATCTATTAAGAAGTTTGACAATTTTATGGTGAGGTGACCGCTACTGACACTCATTATCTTGTTTTCATTCCAAAGAATAACATCACCAGTGTAATAGTCCAAATAGATAGACTGATTACCATTGGCAAGTTGCTTAAACCGGATTCTTACAGGCTCCTTCAATTTTGCCTCTTGTTTCTTCTTCGCCATACTTATGTTTTTATTTTGTTACCGATGGCAAATATAGATATTTTTTTTGTTACTCAACGCTATTCGAGTAACAAACTGGTAACAAAATAAACGCATTTATTGGAATTAATAGGAAAATCGGAAAAACAAAGGAAAAGATGAATATAAACAGCAAATAACTAAATATCAATATCTTATATTCATTATTTTATCTCATTCTTTCTCTTTTTCCATAGCTGCCATGAGTTGATAATGTTTTGCCACACCACATAACTACCCGGACCGACAGACGATAAAGGATTAAGATACGTAACCGCCATCCAAATAGCTAGTACTGTATTTTTTTGCCCCAATGCCTGTCCTGCACTTATACGGTCATTATATGCACTACCAATTCTTTTACCAAAATAAAATTGTAAACAACAAGTTACTAAACCGGCAAAAGCAATCAACATCTCTACCGTTACATCAGCAGTACTGTTAACCAAAGAGCGAGTAGTCTGCCCCATTACAATGGTCAATGCTACCGCCCATAAATAAAAAGCCGAAGTATGATATTTCAGTAAAAACTTGTGGAGCCGGGGAATATAATAACGGAATAATAAAGCGATAAAAAACGGTGCAAGCAACAATGGAAAAACCTTACTTAAAATCTTAAGAAAAGCAATACCAAAAGTAACATCTGTATGTGGTTCAACCAATGGAAATATCAAAGGAACTGCTATTGCAGCCAAAATATTTGAAAGCAATGTATAAGTAGTCAAACTGGAAGCACTTCCACCTAGTTTTCCCGTAATTACTGCCGCTGCCGTAGCAGTAGGACAAATAAGACAAACCATAGCCGCCTCGAATATCTCCTTATAAGATTCATCCATCGGACAAAATATTAACAACAACGCAATAATACCACAAGAAATGGCTTGAATAGCCAACAACCAGCCATGCCATACTCTAGGAACCAACTCTTTTGGTTCAATTTTACAGAATGTAAGCAACAATTGGGCAAAAATCAAGGAAGGAGTTAAAAAAGAAATCAACCCATTCATAAATGGCTTTGTCGGCTCCAGAAAAGTGAAGTTGGCAAAAACAAAATAACCGATAACTCCTGCAAGCATCGCTAGAGGTAACGTCCAATTCTTCATAAACTTAAACAAATCCATCTTTCAATATTTATTTCAGAATACAAAATAAAAGAATTTAGTCCAAACACTCGTCTATTTTTCGGGTTTTGTGGCAAGTTTCGAATAAAAAACGCAAAACTTAAAGACAAAAGCCGAGTTTTCACTAAAAATCGCTACATTTGCAACTTAATTGATATGAAAACCGATAGACTTAAAATAATATTCCTGTTGTGTAGCCTGTGGCTGGTCTTTCCCTGTTTCTGCCTGGCGGCAAAGGGAAAGGACTTTGTAGTCGTCATTGATCCCGGTCATGGCGGACATGATCCCGGTGCTATCGGCAGACGTGGAAAAGAAAAAAACATCAATCTGAACGTAGCTTTAAAAGTAGGACAACTGATCCAAAATAACTGTAATGACGTAAAGGTAATATATACCCGGAAAACAGATGTCTTTATCCCTTTGGATCGTCGTGCACAAATAGCCAATAATGCCAAGGCCGATTTATTCATCTCTATACATACTAATTCCATAGCCCGTGGCAGAACTGTACGGGGAGCAGAGACTTATACGTTAGGACTCCACCGTACTGAAGAAAATTTAGAAGTTGCTAAAAAAGAGAACTCGGTTATTTTGATAGAGGATAATTATGAACAACGTTATGCCGGATTCAATCCAAATTCTTCTGAAAGCTATATTATTTTTGAATTTGTACAAGACAAAAATATGGAGAAGAGTGTAAAATTAGCCACTCTTATCCAAAAACAATTCAAGAATACAGCCAAACGAATAGACAAAGGAGTACATCAAGCCGGATTCCTAGTTCTACGTGCCACTTCCATGCCTAGTGTTTTGGTTGAATTAGGCTATATCTCAACACCGGATGAAGAACAATATCTTTTATCCGATGCAGGCACTACGGCGTTATCTAACAGCATTTATAAAGCATTCCTCAATTACAAGCGCGAACATGACGCCCCCATCGGCCGCAGCAGAGTACAAGAACAAGAATTACCGGAACCAGAAAACAAACCGAAAGAATCAAGAATAGAAATACAAACTGCGGAACCGGACACTGCAACGGAACCGGACAAGGTTACCAAAAAGCCTGTACCTGCCACACAAAAAAAGATCACAGGCGACCAAGCCCGAACATCTGCCAAGCCTGTATTTAAAATACAAATATTGGTATCAAACAAAATATTGCCCAAAGGAAGCAAACAACTGAAAGGTGTATCACCTGTTAGCTATTACCGCGAAAAAGGACTTTATAAATATACTTACGGAGAAAATACGGATTATAATAAAATACTACGCATGAAACGTAATATTACTCCTAAATTTAAGGACGCTTTCATTATCGCTTTCAAAAACGGAGAGAAAATGAATGTGAACGAAGCCATCAAAGAATTTAAAAAGAATAGATAATATAAAAGGTATAATTGAAATGACGAAAGAGGTAAAAATAGGATTAATAGGCATCGCTGCATTGGCTATGCTGATCTTTGGTATCAACTACCTGAAAGGAATAAATATGTTCCAATCTGCCAATTACTATTATGTAGAATATACAAATATAAACGGATTAGCCGGATCAAGCCCCGTCTTTGCCAATGGTTATAAAGTAGGTACAGTAAGAAATATCAATTACAACTATGCAAAACCGGGACATGTCACAGTAGAAGTGGAAGTGGACAAGGAAATGCGTATCCCCAAAGGAAGTACAGGAGAACTGGTTACAGAAATGCTGGGAACGGTAAAGATGAACTTACTCCTTAACTTTAATTCTACAGAATACTATCAACCGGGAGATACCCTGCCCGGCAAAACGAATGCGGGGCTCATGGGAGCCGCTGAAGAAAAGCTAGTTCCTCAAATAGAGCAGATGTTACCCAAAATGGATTCTATCCTATATTCATTAAATAAAATATTAGCTGATCCTGCATTGAGTGCAACCTTGCACAACGCAGAAAAACTGACAGCCAATCTGGATGTGACAACACGTCAATTAAACATGTTAATGCAAAAGGATCTTCCGCAACTTACTGGAAAATTAAACACAATTGCTGATAACTTCATTGCTATCAGCGACAATTTGAAAGGTATTGATTATGCTTCAACGTTCAATAAAATAGACTCCACTTTATATAATGTACAAATGCTGACAGAAAAACTCAATCGCAAGGACAACAGTATCGGATTGCTATTCAATGATCCTACTTTCTACCAAAATTTGAGTGCGACGACAGCAAACGCTGCAACCTTATTGGAGGATTTGAAAGCGCATCCTAAACGTTATGTACATTTCTCTTTGTTTGGCAAGAAAGATAAGTAACATATTTGCTAATTTAAAAATATTCTAAATAAGTCTACTCAACCATTTTTCCACTTATTTTCAGTAAATGACTGCAAATAGGGAAGAAATACCATGTAGACTTATTTCATTTAAAATAAATAAAAGCCTATTTTGACTGATAGTCATCTAAGAATCAGTCAATTATCAAACAACAAGAATCTTTCAAAAGCCTTTAGATAGAGGTTTTTATAAGTAACTGAAACTAAAGATATTACTCTTTAAAAATAAAAAGCAAGAAAAAAGCGATTTGTTTTTTCAGAAATTCATTTCGAAATTTGCATTGTAGAAGTTTCGCTTTTTATAATAAATGTTTCATATGATTGAAAACGATCACGTCGTTTTATGGGGTCGTTGCCTGAACCTTATCAGAGACAACGTACCAGAAACGACCTTTAAAACGTGGTTTGAGCCTATCGTACCGCTTAAATATGAGGACAAGGCACTGACAATTGGCGTCCCCAGCCCATTCTTCTATGAATTTCTAGAAGAAAAGTTTGTGGACTTGCTGCGCGCTGCCCTATATAAAGAAATTGGGGAGGGAACGCAACTTATGTATTGTATCTTGACCGATAAGACCAACCATATAACTGTTAACATGGAGGGAAGCAAACGCTCTTCAGCACTACCCACACAAACAGTTATACGAGATGGTAACAAGGCACCTAATCCAATGCAGGCACCGGCTCCGCAGGATTTAGACCCACATTTGAATCCAAATTACAATTTTGAGAATTTCATAAAAGGAAATAGTAATGAGTTCTCACGTACAGTAGGAGAAACTGTAGCTAAAAATCCGGCAAAAACATTCAACCCTTTGTTTTTGTATGGACCATCCGGTGTGGGCAAAACTCACTTGACTAATGCTATTGGTACCCGCATCAAGGAATTATATCCTGAAAAAAGAGTATTGTACGTATCAGCACATCTGTTTCAGGTGCAATACACTGACTCTGTTCGTACCAATCATTTCAATGATTTCATTAGTTTTTATCAAACCATAGACGTTTTGATTATTGATGATATTCAAGAATTCGCCGGAGTAACCAAAACCCAGAACACATTCTTCCACATCTTTAACCATCTGCACCAGAACGGTAAGCAACTTATTCTGACTTCTGACCGTGCGCCGGTAATGCTACAAGGTATGGAAGAACGCCTTCTGACCCGCTTTAAATGGGGCTTAGTGGCCGAATTGGAAAAGCCGGACGTAGAATTGAGAAAGAATATCTTACGTAATAAAATACGTCGTGACGGTTTGAATATACCGGAAACAGTAATTAATTATATTGCTGAAAACGTAAATGAAAGTGTACGTGAATTAGAGGGCATCATTAATTCACTTTTGGCACAATCCATTATTTTCAAGCGTGATGTCGATTTGGATTTGGCTGAAAGAATTGTACGAAAAGCTGTACGCTGTTGTGAGAGCAAGCCTGTCACAGTAGAAGATATCATACAGAAAGTATGCAGCCATTACGAGATAGAAGAATCTGCCATCCATACTAAAACAAGAAAAAGAGAAGTGGTACAAGTACGTCAGGTAGCTATGTATCTGGCCAAAAAACATACAGACTCCTCTTCTTCCAAAATTGGTAAATTAATAGGTAATAAAGATCATGCAACCGTATTGCACGCTTGCAAAATAGTAAAAGACCAAGTAGAGGTTGACAAAGCATTTAAAGCGGATATTGAGGAAATTGAAGCTTCTCTCAAAAGGAAATAGAATAAAACCACAGAGGTGCGCAAAGGGCATTTTCTTTATTTCCCTCTGCGCACCTCTGTTTTAAGATTGATAGTTCCCGGCAATTCACTTCTCAAAACCCTGTTTCTTCAAGGTTTCTTTCAAAGTTACAGACATACATTCATTATCCGACTTCTTGTATCTGACCTCAGTAAATACCTGAGCCAGTGTTTCCTTATGATTTTCTTTAATAAACTGATGATTTTCCGGAAGTGACTCTTTATATCTATAAATACGATCAATATCCTCTTTGGTATAATCATGATACAATTCTTCATGCAAAATACCCTCTATAGGAAGACGATCGACTTGTGGAGGGCATTCATCCGGATATCCTACTGTAATAGTAGCCACCGGCATAACCAATTCCGGCAACTGAAGGATATCAATAATTTGATCAGGATTATAAATCGTTGTTCCCAAAAAACAAATACCTAATCCATTTTCCTCAGCCAATGTACAAAAGTTCTGAGTCACAAGCAATGCATCCGTAGCAGCATTCAAAAAAGAAATGGGATTGTCATAACCCGGTACCGCCTTACGCTCTCTGCACCATTTACTAAAACGGTTAAAATCCGCACAAAAAGTCAGTACAACCGGAGCACCTGTTACCATCGGTTGATTAAAATGGGCAGGTGCCAATCTCTCTTTCATCTGCTTGTCACGAGTCACAATCACACTATATAATTGCATATTACCCATTGTAGAAGCACGGAACGCCTTTTCAAGCAAATCATTTAACAAAGAAGCAGAAATATCTTCCTGCTTATATTTACGGATCGTCCGTCTATTATTTATCGATTCCATATATATTTTTCTTGCAAAGATAAAAAAAGAAAAGAGTAATAATGCATTTTTTGCAAAATATTATATGCTAAGAATCTGGCCTTTTCAACTAGTCAATCACTCATCCCCTCCATCAAAATTTTCAAAACAGAAAACTTCTACAAATAAGCAAGCATATATATCTTTTGATAATCAATAAATTAACAAATATTCTTGGATAACTTTCAATTTGTTGAAAACTTATCTGCTTTTTATTTTGTTAATTGAAAAAACATATATAGCTTTGCCGAAACTTTTATTATAATGAGTTGTAACTTCTACACTAAAACAACTTATTGATATTACAGTAAATCTAAAAATAAAAGTGGAAAGACAAACGTACACCTATGACGAAGCTTTTGAAGCATCTTTACAATACTTCAAAGGTGATGAACTTGCTGCAAGGGTTTGGGTAAACAAATATGCAGTAAAAGATTCTTTCGGGAACATTTTCGAAAAGTCTCCCGAAGATATGCATTGGCGCATTGCAAATGAAGTAGCCCGCATTGAAGCTAAATATCAGAACGGGTTAAACGCACAGCAGCTTTACGAATTATTGGATCACTTTAAATACATTGTTCCGCAAGGTAGCCCTATGACAGGTATCGGGAACGACTTTCAAGTGGCTTCCTTATCAAACTGCTTTGTCATTGGAATTGATGGAGCAGCCGACTCATACGGAGGTATAATCCGCATTGATGAGGAACAAGTACAATTAATGAAACGTCGTGGTGGCGTAGGACATGATTTATCTCATATACGACCAAAAGGTTCTCCGGTTAAAAATTCAGCACTGACTTCCACCGGACTGGTGCCCTTCATGGAACGTTATTCCAATTCAACACGTGAAGTAGCGCAAGACGGACGTCGTGGTGCTTTAATGTTAAGCGTATCCATCAAGCATCCAGATTCAGAAGCATTTATTGATGCCAAAATGACCGAAGGCAAAGTAACCGGTGCTAATGTATCCGTGAAACTAGATGATGCATTTATGCAGGCAGCTGTAAATGGCACTCCTTACAAACAACAATACCCGGTAGATTCCGATCAACCTGTTTTCACGAAAGACATTGATGCATCTGCGTTATGGAAAAAGATTGTCCATAACGCATGGAAGTCTGCTGAACCCGGTGTATTATTTTGGGACACCATCATCCGTGAATCCGTACCAGACTGTTA
This sequence comes from Phocaeicola sp. GP0067, assembly GCF_031119655.1. NCBI lineage: Bacteria > Pseudomonadati > Bacteroidota > Bacteroidia > Bacteroidales > Bacteroidaceae > Phocaeicola > Phocaeicola sp. GP0067. The sequence continues at coordinate 37,490 of NZ_JAVHZY010000006.1, read as the reverse complement.
TGCCGATTTAGGATATCGTACTGTTTCTACCAATCCTTGTGGTGAAATACCCCTGTGTCCCTACGATTCTTGTCGCTTATTAGCTATCAACTTATACTCATACGTAGTAAACCCTTATACAAAGGAGGCTTACTTTGATTTCGACTTATTCAAAAAGCATGTGGCATTGGCCCAGCGCATTATGGATGACATCATTGACTTGGAATTGGAAAAAATCGAGAAAATCATAGCTAAAATCGATTCCGATCCCGAAAGTGAGGAAGTAAAAGAAGCAGAGAAACATTTATGGGAAAAAATTTATAAAAAGAGCGGACAGGGAAGACGTACAGGCGTAGGTATCACAGCTGAAGGGGATATGCTTGCCGCTATGGGGTTACGCTACGGAACAGAAGAAGCAACAGAGTTTTCTGAACAAGTACATAAAACAATCGCTCTGGAAGCCTATCGTTCATCTGTTAACATGGCAAAAGAACGTGGAGCATTCGCTATCTATGACAGTGAACGAGAAAAAAACAATCCGTTCATCAACCGCTTAAAAGAAGCTGATCCAGAATTATATGAGGAGATGAAAAAATACGGACGACGTAATATCGCCTGCCTGACCATAGCTCCCACCGGAACTACCAGCCTAATGACCCAAACTACTTCCGGCATAGAGCCGGTGTTTATGCCGGTGTATAAACGTAGAAGAAAAGTCAATCCGAATGATCCTCAGACACACGTAGATTTTGTAGATGAAACAGGAGATGCATTTGAGGAATATATTGTATTCCACCATAAATTTGTGGAATGGATGACAGTAAACGGTTACGATCCCACCAAGCGTTATACACAAGAAGAAATTGACAAATTGGTAGAAAAGTCACCTTATTATAAAGCCACATCAAATGATGTAGACTGGCTGATGAAAGTAAAAATGCAAGGACGCATCCAAAAATGGGTTGACCATTCAATCAGCGTAACTATCAATTTGCCCAATGACGTAGATGAAGCATTGGTAAACCGCTTGTATGTAGAGGCATGGCGTTCAGGATGCAAAGGATGTACCGTTTATCGTGATGGCTCCCGCTCCGGAGTTTTACTTTCTACCCAAAAGGACAAGAAAGACAAAAAAGAAGAACTTCCCCCTTGCAAACCACCTACGGTAGTAGAAGTGCGCCCCAAAGTACTGGAAGCGGAAGTAGTACGTTTCCAAAACAACAAAGAAAAATGGGTTGCATTTGTAGGCTTGTTGGATGGACATCCATACGAAATCTTTACCGGTCTGCAAGATGATGAAGAAGGTATTTCATTGCCCAAATCGGTCACTACCGGACGCATCATCAAAAACATTGATGAAGAAGGCAACAAACGATATGATTTCCAGTTTGAAAACAAACGTGGATACAAAACAACCATTGAAGGTTTGTCCGAAAAGTTCAACAAAGAATATTGGAACTATGCTAAATTGATTTCGGGTGTACTTCGTTGGAGAATGCCTATTGATCGTGTTATCAAACTGGTAGATTCTCTGCAACTTGACAGTGAAAACATTAACACATGGAAAAATGGTGTAGAACGAGCACTGAAAAAATATGTAACAGATGGTACTAGTGCCGAAGGACAAAAATGTCCCAATTGCGGAAATGAAACTCTCGTATATCAAGAAGGATGCTTGATCTGCAAGACTTGTGGCACATCGAGATGTGGATAATGGTTTATTATATAATGTAACAACACAAAGGAAAAGCTCCTTCATGACTTTCGTGAAGGAGCTTTTTTATATAAACAAAATAAATCCCTTTTCTATCTTACCCCTACAATACGATGAAACCGTTCCACAATACGCCTTCCTAAATCCATACGCGTACTATCTACTTTATGAATGGCAGCAGGAGTCACATCATCTTTATATTTGGCTTTACCTACACGTATTTTCATCTTATCCAGATTACCGGAAATATTCACTCCAGCCTTAAAAGGCAAAGGCGATTTCAAAATGGATATATGATATTTAAAATTCATATCCAGTCCTTGCTCTCCCCCTATAGCAGCTTTATAACGATCTATAGACACTTGAAATGGATAAACAAGAACACTACCGTCATTAACAACTACATTAACCGAAATACTATCAAATACATTCTTCTTTTTATTTTTAAACATCAACATCTTTGAAATTTCGGCAAAGGTCTCACCATCCATCAACACCAAACTGTCCCCTTTTATATACATGGCCGAACGCAAAGTAGGTATACGAATATTCATATTTGAATCCAGACGTGCCTCTGCAGCCACATCAAACTGAACCCTTCCTTCAAAAGATCTCAGCATAGGTACAATGGTATCCATTGAAGGTATAAAATCTACCAGCTTAGCTATATTTATATCCCTAATTTTAAAGTCAAAGCCTGTATATCCTCCTCTGACTGAATCCGCACGATATACCATAACCGCCTTCATATCAGCATCCAATGCACGCATTTCCAAATTTCTTAAATATAATGTACGATTTTTCAAATCTACCTTTCCACACACATCTTCAAATTCCACCTTTCCAAACACTACTTTTTTCAAATCTGTCTGTAATTCAAAATCCAAATTACCCGGTAACACAAACAACTTCATTTCTGTTGGAGACACTGTGTCTGTCACCGCCACAGATACTGAATCTTCAGATAAAGAGAATGAATTTATCAATTGATTACAATCAATCATCTCAGAAGAGATTGCTAAACGCGCTTTTAAAGTTTCATTTTTAGTCATCGCACGATATAATCCCATTACCTCACCGGTAGCAACCATATCTGAATGCCCTATTTTCAAAGAGGCATTTCTTAATGTTATTTTCGGACCATCTACTGTTACAGCTGTCTTACGTACTCGTAAAGGTAAACCAAATTCAGGAGTATGTACCAACAACCTATCAAAACCAACAATTCCCCGAGGTATCCATAACGAATCATTTTTCTTTTCCAATTTCGCCTTAATACCTGCCACGCCTAACGCCAACTTCGTTTCATTGGCATTAAAGAAAAGAGAATCCGTACGCATGGAAAAGCTAATCATCGGCATTGCCGAATTTTGTTCCTTCGGAGCAAGTTCGCCAGTTCCAGTAGTCTTGCCACTATATATTTTAAGCGAATCTCCTATATTCGCACGCAATTTATTCATTTCCAATTCACATTGCAAAGTGACAATCTTTGTGGTATCTTGAGGATTGGTTGAAACAACCTTCGCTTTCATCCGATCTATCTCTGAAACAAATTTCCTACTATTCAATATTATTTCTCTGATATCCAATTCAGCCTGCAAAGTTTCACTATCACTGAATTTTAAATCGGCATTACCTAAAAAATTAAAATCTTTAGCAGTGTCTTTTAACTCAAAATCCTTTAAAGCCAATCTTCCCCCTAACCTGATACGTCCAATATCCTGCTTTTTCAAAGAAGAAAGACGACATTTTAAATTTAAACCCGCATCTAATTTACCACGGATGGTTACATTTTCCTGCAAAGGGAAAGTTTTAGCTAAAGCATCCAAGTCAACTGTAGATTCAGTATGAAGTGTTATAAGTGGATCTATCAATAAATCCTCCACTTTGGCATCTGCTAGAATCTTGGTATGTGCTCCCTCAAAATGAAGAATTTTCAAGTTCAAAAATGAAGGATTGCGACGCATCAAATCAATATACGATTCAAAATCAGCCGTAAAATTATCAATACCATAAGGAAGTCCTTCATATCGGGCGGATGCATCATTAATCTTTATATTCAATGATACCGCCGGAAGCTGTTTGTTTCCATAATTACCTTCCAATGTTCCATCAACCTTAACCTCACCTTTTGCCGAAATTTGTCCACGTTTCACATAAGCCTCGGGAATCATATTCATGACTGTTTCCATGGAAGGTGCATGTAGTCCATATTTCAAGTTCACACCCACCATCTTGGTAACTGTATCACGTTTTAATTCACCGTTTACATCCAGCCGGATACCATTTATAGTCAATCCTGTATTTTTCAATGTCCACAATGCCGTAGACCTGTCTATCTCAATATCAGTCTGCAAGGAAGCCGCTACTTTATTAATCAATAATTCACCTTGCTGCCAAAAAAGAATATTTTTATTTTCAAATTCTACTCCCAATGAAGAAACTCCTTTTGTCAACGCCAGCTTTAGGCGCAAATCAACATCATCTATACGTGAATAAACCTCTGTATTACGATCATCAAAAATCAAATTGGCATGTTCTAGCTCAACCTGACGGATATCTATCTCGCTATCAAATTTATTTTGTGAAATTGTATCTTTTTCCACAGCCAATGTATCCGAAGAAGTTTTCACTATCTCCCAATTCGCCTTACCTGTTTTATTTCGATAAGCATAAACAGCAACATTTTTCAAAGACAAATTATAGACACTGATCTTATTTTTCAAAAAATAATCCAAAGGATTCACTATCAACACACATTCTTTAAACGCCAATAAAGAATCGGTCTTTTGTGGAAGACTATCATTCAATACTTTAGAAACCAAGAAACCTTCGTCAACTTTTAACCCAAATTGAGGAAAGGTAGAAAAGAAAGTCAATTCTACACTTTCTACCTTCAAATCAGCATCCAGTGAACGATTAGCAACATTCAACACTATCGGAGTTAATTTATCTGGTGTAAATACATAGTTAATCACAAAAGCCACTACCACAAACCCAGTAAGCAGCAAGGCTCCCACTGTAATGGCACTTACCCTTATTAATTTACGAATTCTTCTTTCCATATTATGCAAAATTAATGAAAACACCCATGCCATCAACTTTATTTCGTGTTAATACTATAAAATAGACCAATAAAACAGATAAAAAAGAAAACAAGAACAATGATTTTTAATTTTGAGATATGAAGCGAAAGTTCTACTTTTGTTTCTCAAACTGAAAAAATATGAAAGCAACATCTATGTATATTTATCTGGAAGGTGCCAGGTTTTTCGCTCACCACGGAGTCGATCCACAAGAAACAATAGTAGGAGCTAATTTTATAATTGATTTAAGACTAAGAACCGATTTCACCCATGCAGCACAAACTGACGAACTGAAAGGCACCGTAAGTTATGCTGATATATATGCAGTCGTCAAAAAAGAGATGAAAACTCCATCCAAACTTTTAGAGCATGTCTGTGAACGCATAGGGCAAAGACTGTTTAATGATTTTCCAACTATTCAGGAAATAATCATCCGGTTGTCAAAAGAAAATCCGCCTATGGGCAGTGATTGCAGAAATGTTGGAGTAGAAGTACATTATACACGATGAAAAAAATTATCTGACAAACATCCAGTCATTTAATTAAGTTCACCCTATTACATGCCCTCCTCTTAAAAACGTAAATATGCTATCGTGCAAATAACAACACAAACCAATAATAATGAATATACAGACCATGTTCATGACCCTACTTATTAAAATAAAGAAAGTTGTTTTCTTCCTTCAGAATGATAAAATTTCATGGTAGCACTGATTCCTAATGTTTCTATTCTGCGATAAAAAACCTCATTCAAATAGGGAGCATTAGGAGAAATGCATTCAGAACGGTCTTCAAAATAAGTTTGATATCGCTTGGCCATCTTTGGAAAAATCCGCTCTACCTTATCATAAAAATAATCACGGGAGCCCCGTCTTAAAGTTACCCCGAACAAAGGAAGCACATAGGACGCTCCTGCTTCGGCAGCCTTCTCTACTATTTCCTCAATATCTTCTATAGAATCGTTTATAAAAGGCAAAACAGGCATCAATGCCACTCCTGTATATATACCCCGATCGGACAATATCTTCATCGCCTTAAAACGCTCGGAAGATGCCGGTGCATTAGGCTCCAGTTTGCGCGCCATCTCGTCATCCGCTGTAGTGATAGTAAAACTAACGGCAGCATAAGTGCGCCCTATATCCTGCAATACATCGGCATCACGAGTCACAAGACTACTCTTTGTTATCACATGAACAGGAAAACGATGTTTGGCAATAATTTCCAACGCACCTCCAGTCAGCTTCATCTGTTTTTCCAACGGCATATAAGGATCATTCATTGAACCTGTGCCAATGGTTGCTTTTCCACGTTTCGTTCCCAGTTCATGATCCAGTAATTCCAAAGCATTCTTCTTTACAGAGATATGAGAAATATCACCAACACCATAGCAAGAACTACGTGTATCACAATAAATGCAACCATGTTGGCACCCTCTATACAAGTTCATGTTATAAGCAATTCCCCAATAATTATCTTTACTTTTCAAACGTGACAGAATAGACTTTGTTTCAATAGATTTTACCTCATGAACATTCATTTTACAGCTCCTTTTCTTTTTTGATCAAATTTCATCAAACAAAGATACAGGAATAATGCTATAAAAAGAAATATAAAGAGAAGCAATTTAAAAAAGTTTCAACTGGGAAAAATGTTTTTTGCCCAACAAATAATATTTCATAACAATGCTAAAATGAGTCCGTTCCGGAATTATCTCATCTGTAGACTTCATCATATTTTCTATACGAGAAGCGGCAAAAGAATATCTTATATCCTCAAATTCTCTCCGCGCCTGCATTACAGCACGCGCATTCGCTCTATCCTTTTTCAGATAAAAAACAAGGGCAGCCACTCTATCCAGTATACCACGTATAAAAAGTACATGTTCCAATTCCTTATCCGGCAAATTCTTATAAAGCATCAACAGATTATTTCTGAAATTCAAAAAAGTCTTTCTCGGATTCTCTTTTTTCAACGTAGCCCCTCCTACATGATATACCACACTTTGCGGAATACAGACAAGCTTTTTTCCCCTACTGCGCAAACGCCAGCACAGGTCAATTTCTTCCATGTGGGCAAAAAAATGACCATCCAAACCTCCAACTTCACGATAATCAGCCAACCGGATAAAAAGAGCAGCTCCTGTAACCCACATCACCTCCGTTACCGTATCATATTGTCCGCAATCCTTCTCAACAACATCAAAAATACGTCCTCTGCAAAAAGGATATCCATACCGGTCGATAAATCCCCCCGACGCTCCGGCATATTCAAAATATTCCTTATTATGCCAACTTAATAATTTAGGTTGGCAGGCAACTGTTCCGGAATGGGTGTCCATATAATCCAGCAAAGGTTCCAACCAATGCGGAGTAACCTCCACATCACTATTCAGTAAAACTACATATTCTGCATCAACTTGCTCCAAAGCCCGGTTATATCCTTCGGCAAAACCATAATTCTGATCCAGCTCAATCAAACGGACTACAGGAAATTCAGAACGAAGCATTTCAAGCGACCCATCAGAGGACGCATTATCAGCCACACATATTTCAATCCCCTCTCCTACTGAATTATCCATAACAGAAGGTATAAACTTACGGAGCATATCCACCCCATTCCAATTCAATATAACAACAGACACCCTTTTCATTTCTTTTCAGACTAATACCAAATGTATGGAATAATTCAGACTAAAACACCCTTCAACGCTGTACCCTCTTCATTAAAGCCTCCCATTCTTACACGAATCAACTGATTATCCAATTGATCATCGTGATCCATCTCCACCCGGATGTAATTATCAGTAAATCCATGCATAGGAGTTCCAGCCTTAGATTTTTCCATTAATACCCAAGCTTCCCTTCCTATATGAGAGGTATAGAACGCCTTTGTCTTCGCATCAGATAAAGCCAACAATCTCTGGCTACGGCGATGCTTCTCCTCAGGACTCACCACATACTCTATTTTCAAGGCCTGCGTACCGGGACGTTCCGAATAACTGAAAACATGTAACTGCGTCACATCAAGCCCTTCAATAAAACGATAAGCATCTTCAAAATATTCCTCTGTTTCACCACGTGTTCCCACAATTACATCCACGCCAATAAACGCATCCGGCATGATTTCCTTAATTTTGCGTATCTTGGAAGCAAACAATGCAGTATCATATCGACGTCTCATCAATTTCAACACATCATCGCTTCCCGACTGCAAAGGAATATGAAAATGCGGCATGAATGCACGTGAACGTGACACATATTCTATTATTTCATCCGTCAGCAAGTTGGGTTCAATAGACGAGATACGATAACGTTCAATCCCTGCCACCTGATCTAAAGCCTTTACCAGATCAAAGAAACTTTCACCGGTTGTCTTCCCGAAGTCTCCAATATTCACCCCGGTAATTACAATTTCCTTCCCTCCTTCAGCTGCAGCCTGCCGCGCCTGTTCCACAATCTCTTCAATACGTCCGTTCCGGCTACGCCCACGAGCAAACGGAATTGTACAATAAGAACAGAAATAATCGCAACCATCCTGCACTTTCAGAAAATAACGAGTGCGGTCACCCCTAGAACACGAAGGTGAAAAACTACGTATGTCTTTTGCAGCTGTCGTAATCGCCTCACCTTGAGGATGCTTTTCCAAATTTCCGAGATAATTCATCAACTCTCCCTTTTGTTCAGCTCCTAAAACAACATCCACCCCTTCTATATTAGCCACCTGGTCAGGTTTTAACTGGGCATAACATCCCGTCACTACTACATAGGCACCCGGATGCTGTTTAACCAAACGATGGATGGCCTGACGGCATTTCTTATCCGCAACCTCGGTTACAGAGCAAGTATTAATAACACAAATATCAGCTTTCTCACCCTTACGTGCTGTACGTATACCTGCTTCTTTCAGTGTTTTACCGATGGTTGAAGTTTCTGAAAAGTTTAATTTGCAGCCTAATGTATAATAAACAGCCGTTTTATCCTGGAAAATTGTCGTATCAATCATACCTTTTTATCTAATTAGCGAGCAAAGGTACATATTATTCTGCTTAAATTCTTTAGAATACCAATAATTATGCTTATTTTTGCACATTACATCAAAAATTGTGCAATGATAAAAGAAAACTTTATCAAGCTATATGAGAATAGCTTCAAAGAAAACTGGGATCTTCCCTGTTACACAGATTATGGTGAAGATACCACGTTTACATACGGACAAGTAGCGGAAGAAATAGCTAAGATACACTTGTTATTCCAATATTGCAGCCTGCGCCGTGGTGATAAAATATCTATTATAGGTAAGAATACTTCCCGTTGGTGTATCGCTTATTTGGCAACTGTTACATACGGAGCTATTGTAGTTCCTATTCTACAAGACTTCAAGCCGAATGATGTCCATCATATTGTAAATCATTCCGAATCCACATTCCTGTTTACCAGCGATAACATTTGGGAAAATTTGGAAGAAGAAGCATTAAGTGGATTACGCGCTGTATTTTCTCTAACAGATTTCAGATGCCTGCATCAACGTGACGGTGAAACTGTCCAAAAATTCATAAAAAATATGGATGCAGCAATGAAAAAGAATTTCCCCAAAGGCTTCTATAAGGAAAATATCAATTATACAGAACTCTCCAATGAAAAGGTCATGTTACTGAATTATACCTCAGGAACTACCGGATTCAGTAAGGGAGTAATGATTACGGGCAATAATCTGGCAGGAAACGTTACCTTCGGTATCTGTACAGAACTTTTAAAGAAAGGAGAAAAGGTACTTTCCTTCCTTCCCTTGGCCCATGCATACGGATGTGCTTTTGATTTTCTAACCGCTACTGCTGTCGGCACACATGTCACCTTATTAGGCAAGACACCTTCTCCCAAAATATTGATGAAAGCTTTTGAGGAAGTAAAACCCAACCTTATTATTACAGTACCATTAGTTATAGAAAAAATTTATAAGAATGTAATTCAGCCGCTCATCAACAAACGCAGCATGAAATGGGCGCTTAACATACCTTTACTAGACAACCAGATTTATGCACAGATTCGCAAAAAACTGATTGACGCATTAGGCGGACGTTTTAAAGAAGTCATTATCGGTGGAGCTGCCATGAATCCGGAAGTCACCGATTTTTTCCACAAAATAAAATTTCCGTTCACCATCGGTTACGGCATGACCGAATGCGCCCCACTGATCAGTTATGCTCCATGGAATGAATTTATACCTGGTTCTGCCGGAAAGATACTGGATATCATGAAAGTCCGTATCGACTCGGATGATCCTTATAACATAACCGGAGAAATACAGGTATGTGGTGAAAACGTAATGAAAGGTTATTATAAGAATGAAGAAGCTACCCGTGAGGTATTTACTGAAGATGGTTGGTTGAAAACAGGCGATTTAGGTACAATAGATGCTAACGGATTCATTTATATAAGAGGCCGTAGTAAAACCATGATCTTGAGTTCTAATGGACAGAATATTTTTCCTGAAGAGATAGAATCCAAGCTAAATAATATGCCATTCGTTCTAGAAAGTTTAATCATAGAGCGCAACAAGAAACTGGTAGCTTTAGTATATCCTGATTATGAAAGTCTGGACAGTCTGGGACTCAATACCCCCGAAAACCTAAAAACAGTAATGGATGAAAACTTGAAGAATCTGAATAAACTGGTAGGAAACTATGAACAAGTGAGTAAAATACAACTTTATCCCACAGAGTTCGAAAAAACTCCCAAAAAAAGCATCAAGCGATTCTTATATAACAGTATTACCGAAGAATAAATATGTTGTAAAACATGCTACTAATCAGCAAAATAGGTTGTATAACATAAAAAATTAGAAAAAAAGTTGTTCTTTTTGGTACAACGTATTAAAAAAGTGTATACCTTTGCATCGTTTTAAGAAAGCAACATTAGTATTACAGATTTAAAAAGCAAAGAAAATGAAAAAATTAGTATTTTTGTTCGTAGCCTTCGCAGCTGTTTCTTTCGCATCTTGCGGAAACAAAGCTGCTAACAACAACGCAGAAGCAACTGATTCAGTTGCAGTAGTAGAAGAAGCTGCTGTTGTAGAAGAAGTTGTAGCAGATTCAGCTGCTTGTGACTCTACAGCTGCTTGCTGTGACTCTACTAAGGCTGAATAATTCAGTACGAACTCTAGAGAGAATTGAAAGTCTGCCGTGCGAAAGCACAACAGACTTTTTTTATGTTTTTACCTCTCCCTTTCTGCCAGCATTCCATTGCTTTACAATACAAATTATCTACTTTTGTTTCTCGAACCACAAACAAAAGCAGAATATGAAAAAGACAAATCTAAAAGAGAAACTTCAAAACTGGAAGTTGGGAAATTATTTCCGCGAATTATCAATTGTCACTGCCGGAGTATTTATCACTCTTGCCGGAACTGATTTTATAAACAGTGCCTCACAAGAGAAGCAGATAAATAAAAGTATGCAAATGATAAAAATGGAATTAGAAGAGAATTTAAAAAGTATCAATCAGGCCGAAGCCGCATATTTAAATGAAATTAATTTCTTCCGATTGTTAATACAAAAACAGGATTCACTTCAAACCATTAAAGCTTCTATTTTAGAAAACAATGCCAATGCTCCTTTTGCGTATGAAAATTGTGAGTATTCGGAAGATGCGCTAGAAGTACTGAAAAGCTCAGCGCTGATGCAGCAGATACCTGACAAAGAGTTCATTTTAAAACTTTTACAAGCCTATAAAGGATGCAGAAAAATAAATGAAGACAACAAAGACTATTATAAATACAAACAGGACCATATAACTCGCTATTTATCTCACCAAACCAGCAATAATATTCATAAAAATTATAACAGTATTTATGAAGTATGGGCAGCCAGACTACAAGAATATGATATCAAACAACTGATCCTCACTATGCCAAATACTTTTAATGAAAATCCTTTTACCACTCCTCAAAAAGTTATAAAAGAAACGATTGAATTAATAAATCAAACATATTAAAAAGAAAAAGCCCGGCTCTCACGAACCGGGCTTTTTCAGCATCATTATACTTTAAAGTATTTACAGATTTTATTCAGCAACTACTTCGAACGGGATCTCTACAGAAACTTCCTTGTGAAGTTTAACGATAGCTTTGTAAGAACCAACTTCTTTCACTGCATCTTTCACAACGATAATCTTTCTGTCAACCTTGTGACCCAATTTTTCCAATTCCTCAGCAATTTGAATGTTGCTAACAGAACCGAAAATAGTACCTGTGGCACTCACTTTAGTAGCAATAGTCAAGGTTACATCCTTCAACTGTTCTGCCATAGCTTCAGCATCTTTCTTAATCTTTTCCAATTTGTGAGCGCGTTGTTTCAGCTCTTCTGCCAACATTTTCTTAGCTGAAGGTGAAGCAATCACTGCCTTACCAGTCGGAATAAGATAGTTACGACCGTAACCAGACTTCACAGTTACAATATCATTTTTGTAGCCTAAGTTCACTACGTCTTCTTTCAAAATTATTTCCATACTTATTCCTCCTTATTATTTCATCATGTCAGTTACAAATGGAAGTAACGCCAAGTGACGTGCTCTTTTAACAGCCTGCGCAATACGACGTTGGAACTTCAGAGAAGTACCTGTAATACGGCGAGGAAGGATTTTACCCTGTTCGTTCAAGAATTTCTTCAAGAATTCAGGATCTTTGTAATCAATGTACTTAATACCACTTTTTTTGAAACGGCAGTATTTTTTCTTCTTTACGTCTACTGAGGGCGGAGTTAAATATCTGATTTCTGATTGTTGCTGTGCCATGATTAATCCTCCTTTTTAGTTGATTTAACATTTCTTCTCTTAGCAGCATATTCAGCAGCGTATTTATCCATTTTAAAAGTCAAGAAACGGATAACACGTTCGTCACGACGGAAGTTAATTTCCAACTTTTCAATAACCTGCGGTTCTGCTTTGAACTCTATCAACTGATAGAAACCAGTTGATTTCTTTTGGATGGGGTAAGCCAGCTTTTTCAAGCCCCAGTTTTCCTCATTGATAATCTCTGCACCTTCTGCAGTCAGAATACCTTTGAATTTCTCTACCGCTTCCTTCATCTGAACATCAGATAAAACGGGAGTTAAAATGAAAACGGTTTCGTATTGATTCATACTACGTTTATTAAATTATTAAATTAAATTTCAAATGCGAGTGCAAAAGTAGATATTTTATCTTAATCTACAAAGAGTTATCGCAATTTTCTTCAAAAAATATAGTTTCATTTTACAATTAATTTTCCTTTTTATATTTTTTATCTGTGAAAAATAAGTTATATCCGCCAAGAATTGTATATTTGCAAAGTTGTTTAAACAATAATTCCATGATAGAACAATTTAGTTTTGATATCCAATTAATATTTGCCATATTAAATGGCAAAGTATCTGCCGCCATCAACCGGAAACTAAGCCGGAATTTTCGCCAGAATGGTGTAGAAATTACCCCCGAACAGTGGACAGTCCTTCTTTTTCTATGGGAAAAAGATGGTGTCACACAGCAAGAACTATGTAATGCCACTTTTAAAGACAAACCCAGCATGACCCGCTTGATAGACAATATGGAACGCCAGCATTTGGTGGTGCGCATCGCCGACAAAAGAGATCGACGCACCAATTTAATTCATTTGACCAAAACCGGCAGAGAATTGGAAGGCAAAGCACGTTTCATCGCAAACAAGACATTGAAAGAAGCACTGCAAGGATTAACATTGGAAGAACTGAAAGTCAGCCAAGATGTATTAAGAAAGGTATTCACCAACATCAAAGACTAAAGTTTTTCAAGGTTTTCATCTTTTTTTCCTAAAATAATTTCCATGATAAGAGAATTATGCTTTAATTTGTACACAAGAATAAATATAATCTATTAATAAAATACACACATGAAAAGCTTACTTAAGAATTTAGGTCTGATACTGATGATCATCGGCGCCGCTATTTTAGTCGGTGTTTTCTTCACCGGAAGTGCAGCAATTAACGACAACGGTGTTTTAGGTGGAAGTGCCGCCCTTATCGTTATAGGTTTAATCGTTTATATTGTATTAAACAAACGCATTGTTGATTAAAGTATAAGAGAACAAAAATAAAAAAGTCCGAAACAAATGTTCCGGACTTTTTTATTTCATCTATTTCACTCAGCCTTATTCTACTTCAGGAGTAATCAGTTTATACCCCTTCCCGTGAATGTTGATAATCTCGATAGAATCATCTTCTTTCAAATGTTTACGCAACTTAGTGATATACACGTCCATGCTTCGTGCATTGAAATAATTATCATCAATCCAAATGGTTTTCAATGCGAAATCACGCTGCAGAATCTCATTAGCATGAGCACAAAGCAAGCCCAATAATTCGGATTCTTTCGTAGTCAGTTTAGTCTGTTTTCCATCGATAGCCAAAATTTGTTTCTGAGTATCGAAAGTAAAACGACCAATCTTGTAGATATTGCTTTCCTTGTTTCTCTTACCACGTACACGACGCAAAATAGCCTCGATACGGAAAGTCAACTCTTCCATACTGAACGGTTTAGTGATATAGTCATCCGCACCAATCTTGAAGCCTTCCAATATATCCTCTTTCAAAGTTTTAGCAGTCAGGAAGATAATAGGAATTTCAGCATTAGCCTGACGGATTTCCTGTGCTAAAGTAAAACCGTCTTTCTTCGGCATCATCACATCCAATACACATAAGTCGTATTTGTTCTTAAGGAAAGCCTTGTAGCCAGCCTCACCATCCGGGCAAAGTTCGGCCGAGTAGCCTTTTGCCTGCAAATATTCTCTCAATAGCATGCCAAGATTCTCATCATCTTCGCATAACAAGATACGCAATTTCTCGTCCATATTATTCATTTTTTAATAAAGGTAATACAATTATAAATTTAGTTCCTACATTCAATTCACTCTCGGCACGTATAGCCCCTTTGTGATCTTGAATTATTTTTTTCACATAAGCCAGTCCCAAACCAAAGCCTTTCACATCGTGTAGGTTACCGGTATGCACACGATAGAATTTATCGAATATCTTCTTCAGGTTTTCTTTCTTAATACCTATTCCATTGTCCTGGATAGAGATATAAAGCTTGCCCGATTCATTCCAAGTACGTACATTCAACAACAATTCGCCTTCCTGTTTTTTATATTTCACTGCATTGTCCAGCAAATTAAAAATAACATTTGTAAAATGCATCTCGTCTACAAATATATCCGGATTTACCGCATCCAGATTCGAAGTGATTTTACCATTGTATTTCTCTACCTTCAACGTGAAAGTATTGACAACACCGGCTATCAAATCATTTGCATTCACCTCTTTCATCTTCAGCGTCGCTTTTTGCTTTTCGAACATAGACATCTGCAACACCTTTTCCACTTGGAAACGCAAACGTTTGGTCTCATCATTTATCACTCCGGATATATGCTGGAACATAGCAGGAGATTTGCCCACTGCCGGATCTTTCAACATCTGGGCCGCCAACGATATGGTAGAGATAGGCGTCTTGAATTCATGTGTCATATTGTTTATGAAATCATTCTTTATCTCGGTCAACTTCTTCTGACGGAAGATGATATAGATAGTAAAGATGAACGTCACAAGCAATACGAATGTGAAGATCAGTGACGGGATCATAAATTTAACAGAACTGAATATGTAACTGTTCAATGTAGGAAAATGAATATTTACTGTCGCCATACGAGCCGGAGGATCATTTTTAAATAAAACCTGCGGATATGTATTCTCACTACCCTCTTTGGTATAATCAGGGCAATGGTAAACTTCCGTCCCGTCACGGTCTGTCACCGTAAAATGATAAGGAATGTCAATGCCATTATTCAGCAATTCCGTCTTTAAAAACAAGTCCAACTGTTTAAAGTTGATTCTTTTGTTCAAAGGTTTGTCACTAGCTGTATACAAAATGTTATAGACCACTTCGTCCAACAATGCACGTTGGTACACATATCTGTCTTTGATTATTTCCTGCAAGGCTCTTGAAGTCTGAGGAATGTTCTTACCAGTCGAAATAATTGCTTTAGGAATATTAGAAGGACGATTCGCACTGAACCTCATCTTCAATTCAAAAGTAGAGTAACCGTTCAATCCGTCGGAAGTAATGGAATACTCATGCGTATGCGCCACCACATCACCACTTCCTTCCCCCTTCTTCTCTTCGGACTGCTCCCTGGACAGCTGTGCTGCTTTTTCCGTAGCAATCGCATCATCCTCAAGATACTTTTTAGTTTCCACCAACTCAATATTCCGACACGCCTGGACCAAGCTGCGCTGAACAGACTCATCAAATTGCCCTTTGCGCATTTTCACCATTTCTTCAATATAGCTTACCTGCAAATACAATAAGCTAAGAAATGATAGCCCCATTACAATACCTAATACCCAAATAGTAGACTTTTTCATGCCAGCAAAATTAAAAGCGTTAAATCTCATCACACAATAGATTAACCAAATTTAAACGGCCATTCTCTATAATTAACCGAAAAAGTCATTTAAGCTAAGATTCTGACTATTATAACAAAATTTACGCCAATTGGTTTGCAAAAATAATAAAAAATTAAGTTCAAAGCCAAATAACAAACCTAAAAGTTTAAGTTACCTTAAATAAAAAGAGACGCATTTTTAACGAAATACGTCTCTTCTAAGTACGAAATTTTACACTTTATCAATCATCTTTATTCTCTTTAGCTTCAAATTCCTTCATCAATTTTTCTTGTACGTCTGTCGGAACCAATTCATAGCTGGCAAACTTCATAATAAATGAAGCGCGACCGCCTGTCAAAGAACTTAAAGAAGTGGAATAAGAAGACATTTCTTTCAGAGGTACTTTTGCAACCAGTTTTTCGTATCCACTTTCACTGCTCATCCCCATAATCATACCACGACGACCTTGCAAATCACTCATCACATCGCCCATTTTATCGCTGGGAACGAAAACCTCCACATCATAAATCGGCTCCAGAATCTTAGGTCCGGCATTCTTAAATGCCTCACTGAATGCATTACGTCCTGCAAGCATAAAAGAGATTTCATTTGAGTCTACCGGATGCATCTTACCATCATAAACAATCACTCGTACATCACGCGCATACGAACCTGTCAACGGACCCTGCTCCATCCGGCTCATAATCCCTTTCAAGATAGCGGGCATAAAACGGGCATCAATAGATCCTCCCACGATACTGTTAATAAAGACTAATTTACCACCCCATTCCAAAGGTATTTCCTCAGTCCCCTTCACATTTATCTTGAATTCCTGACCGTTAAACTTATACGTTTCGGGTACAGGCATTCCTTCATAATAAGGTTCAACAATGAGATGGACCTCACCAAATTGCCCAGCACCGCCTGATTGTTTCTTATGACGATAATCGGCACGGGCTGCTTTAGTGATTGTTTCACGATAAGGGATCTTAGGCTCCTCAAACTTAATCTGCAATTTTTCGTTATTTTCCAAACGCCACTTCAAGGTACGGAGATGAAACTCACCTTGTCCATGCACAATAGTCTGTTTCAATTCCTTAGATTGCTCCACTTCCCAAGTAGGATCTTCCTCACGCATACGGTTCAATATAACCATCATCTTCTCTACATCAGCCTCATTTACAGGCTTGATGGCACGCGAGTATTTAGCATTAGGATATTTAATGAAGTTAAACCGGTTTTCACAGTCTTTGCCGTTCAAGGTATTTCCAGTCTTTACATCTTTCAATTTCACAGTACAACCAATATCTCCGGCTACCAGTTCCTGCACCGGAATACGATTAGCTCCCGCACAAACAAAAAGCTGTGCCATACGCTCTTTAGAGCCACGATCAGCATTAGTCAAATCGTCACCTTCGTGTACTTTTCCGCTCATCACTTTAAAATACTGCACACCACCGATATGGGGTTCAACGGCAGTCTTGAAGAAATAAAGAGAAGTAGGGCCATTCGCATCGGGAGGCACAGGAACACCACGGGTATTATGAACCACAGGCATATCCGATACGAATGGAACAACATTACCTAAGAATTCCATCAGACGACGGACACCCATATCCTTACCTGCACATACACAGAAAACAGGGAACATACCACGTGTCGCCAATCCCTTACGGATACCTTCACGCATTTCATCTTCAGTCAATGATTCCGATTCAAAGAACTTTTCCATCAGTGTCTCATCATTTTCAGCAGCAGCCTCTACCAAAGCTTTATGCATTTCCAATGCCTTTTCTTTCTCAGAATCAGGAATCTCTTCAATTGTAGGAGCGCCCCCTTCAGGTCCCCATGAATATTTCTTCATCAACAGCACGTCAATGAGTTCATGAAAATTAGGTCCCGTTTCAAGAGGATACTGCACGGGAACTACCTTGGAGCCATAAATGCTACGCAACTGTTCGAGCACATTGTCATAGTCACATTTCTCATTATCAAGCTGATTGACCAAAAAGATAACCGGCTTGCCCAGCTTTTCAGTATAACGGAAGTGGTTCTGAGTACCTACTTCGGGACCGTATTGTCCATTCAGCAGCAAAATAGCAGTATCGGTTACATTTAGCGCGGTTATGGCAGCCCCTACGAAGTCATCACTACCCGGACAGTCAATTATATTTAGTTTTTTTCCATTCCACTCTACATGATAAACGGTAGAGAACACTGAATAACCATATTCTTGCTCTACCGGAAAATAATCACTAACCGTGTTTTTGGCAGTAATTCTGCCACGACGTTTTATAATACCACTCTCAAAGAGCAAAGACTCTGTGAGGGTGGTTTTACCTGAGCCATCATTGCCAAGAAGTGCAATGTTTTTAATTTCGTTAGTCTGATATACTTTCATGATATCTAAGGTTTAATTATTAACAAACGGATATGTGTTTCATATCTCCTAAAAATGTGGAGCGCAAATTAGAAAATAAAGAGAAAAAAAGCAACTCAAAGGATAGTGTTACTAAACTATGTTTTACGGCAGATATAAAAAGGCCATAGGCTTATGTCTTCACATTCTTGGTGTTAGTAGGCTTTAATTTGTCTGATAAGCCCTTTTTTTATAGCTTTGCTGAAAATTTTAAATTTATGGCAGGTATTTATCTTCATGTCCCTTTTTGCAAACGACGTTGCATTTATTGCGATTTTTTCTCTACGACTCAAAGCGAAAGAAAAACAGCCTATATACATGCAGTATGCAGTGAATTGGAAATGCGAAAAGAATACCTTGGCGGTGAAACGATTGAAACCATTTATTGGGGAGGAGGCACTCCTTCTCAGCTTGATAAAGAAGACTTTGAGACTATCTTCTACTATCTACATAAGAACTATTCCATCAGCAGTCATCCCGAAATAACCCTTGAAGCCAATCCTGACGATCTGACCCCGGACTATATCGCTATGTTACGTACCCTACCCTTCAATCGGCTGAGTATGGGCATTCAAACTTTTAACGAATCCATTTTGAAAGTACTGCAACGCCGTCACACCGCCCGGCAAGCCATCGAAGCTTTCCAGAACTGCCGTGCCGCCGGGTTTCAGAATATCAGCATTGACCTGATGTATGGCCTGCCCGGAGAAACCTTGTCAACCTGGCAACAAGATTTGGATCAAGCCCTTTTATTACACCCCGAACATCTATCGGCCTATCACCTGATATACGAAGAAGATACCGTATTGTGGAAGCTGCGTGAACAGCATAAAGTGGAAGAGGCGGACGAAGACTTAAGCGTTTCCTTATTCAGCACACTGATAGACCGGCTGACCTCCGAAGGGTACGATCATTATGAGATTTCCAATTTCTCGCTGCCGGGCCTTTACTCACGCCACAATTCCAGTTACTGGACAGAGAAAAAGTATTTGGGCTGCGGCCCTTCCGCCCACTCATACAATGGCGTTTCCCGCCAATGGAATGTCGCCTCACTGGATACCTATATAAAAGGAATCTCCGCAGGGACACCCGTTTTCGAAATAGAAGAATTGGATTTATATACCCGGTATAACGACTTTGTCATTACCCGCATCCGCACGGAATGGGGTATGCCATTGTCAAAGCTACGTGATGAATTTGGAGAAAAGTTGTACGACTACTGTCTCCGCATGGCTGCTCCGCATTTAAAGCAAGGTACATTAGAACTTGTCAATGATATATTGAAACTCACCCGCAAAGGCATCTTTATTTCTGACGGGATCATGAGCGACATGCTTTGGACAGACTGAAAAGAATCATCATTCAGGCTCACCTGCAAAATCAGAGAGGAAGTGTGCATAAAGGATTGGTACACTCACGGAATATAACCTCAACAGGCAGTGTACTAAATAATTCATATCAACTCATTTAGTACACTATCATTCCTGCCCCCAACATTTGAATTATTGACCCCCCAATGAAATTTGGAAAGGAGAAGCCGGCAAGCCGGCCATATTTCTCAAATTCGCATGAACCGGATTATCATCCCAACCATAACGTACCGTCACTGGATGAGGGATACCTTTATGCCATACCGCCACCTGATTCCCATTAACGACAACTGCTTCTGCCCATTGAAAATGTCCATCGGCACCGGCTATCGCAAATCCCTTCAATTCATCTACCACCCGTAATTTATCAGTTCCCGCTTCAAAAGAAAGAATAGCCTTTCCTTCATGATTGACAGTCATGCCCGTACACATGGGCCCGTTGTGCACACTCTTTTTATCACCATACACCCCTCTTTTCGCCAACAGGGAGATACGTCTTGCCAGTTCTTTTTTATTCAATGGATGAATATCGTTCCACTCGCCCAAATCAATCGCTACCGCTAAAGCTGCATTCGGGACTTTCAACGCTACTTGCCGTTGCGCTTCACGCAAAGCCGCCCAATTACTTTCTACCGGCTCCGGATGTGTCTGCATGAAATTGGCCAACTGTACAATGAAGAAAGGCAATTCTTTATCAGCCAGTTTCTCACGCCAGTCAATAATCATGGCAGCCAGCAATTCCTCATATTCATTAGGACGGCCCGTATTCGTTTCTCCCTGATACCACAACGCACCGGTAAAGGTCAGATTACGCAGAGGAGAAATCATGGAATTATACATGCCGGTAGGAACATTCTGAAAAGAGACACTGTTGGTGCGTGCAGGCATCTCACAGCCTAATTGATATTTCCAGCGGCTGGACAAACGGACTGTATCTATCCCCCATGCCAGACAATAAGGTTTATCGGGCACAAAACTGGCGGCCCCTCCGTAATTAATCAGCCGGACAGTCACCAGATTCTCACCGGGTTTCAATATAGAAGCCGGCACCCGATAAATACGCGGCGGATACTGATAGAAAGTGTTACCTACAAAAATCCCGTTCACAAACACCGAATCGGCATCCACCATGCACCCCAAACGAAGAACAGCCTCTTTTCCGGCTTGTTCCGCTGATACATTCACTTTCTGACGGAACCAATGAGAGCCACTCACCGGATATCCATTCTTTCTTCCCCATTCCTTGGAAAACATATCTACAGTCTGCCAGTCCGTATCATCCAGTTCCGGACGATTCCAGCATATCCCGTCATGAAGTCCCCGGTCTCCTTTGTACAAAGCGGTATCCCAAAAACGGTTCATCATCTGTCCCGAACGGTTGCACAACTCACGATACTCATCCGAATCAAACAAATCACGCTCGTGCAACTGACGCGGAAACTTCTGCAAGGCCTCCTCACTCATCCAAGCCTCGACGGAACTTCCCCCCCAACTGGAGTTAACAATGCCCACAGGTACTTGCGTCTCCCTATACATCTCCTTGGCAAAGAAATAAGCCAAAGCAGAGAAAGAAGGAGCAGTTTCTTTAGTCAGCGGCATCCAGTCCGCTCCCGGCAAATCGTCTTTAGGTCCATGCAAATCATTGCCTAAAGGAATCTTCACATACCGTATCATCGGATTCTCATCCCTTGCTATTTCCTCGGCAAATTTATCAGTCACCCGTCCGGCGGTCAATTCCATGTTAGACTGTCCGGAGCAAAGCCAGACATCACCCACTAGAATATCTTTCAACCGGATATCATTCACGGTCATTTCAAAAGGGCCGCCTGCCTTCATGGGAGGCAGCTCCACCAGCCACTTACCATCTTCCCCGGCTACCGTACTGAATTTCTTCTTTTTAAAAACAACGGTCACATTCTCTCCTTTATCGGCATTTCCCCATATTTTAACGGGCCGCTCACGTTGCAATACCATACCGTCCGATAGGATGGCAGGCAATTTCACCTTTGCTTCGGTCCATGCGGAAAATGCACAAAGAACCGACATTACTAAAGCTAACTTATATTTCATGTTTCTTATAAAGTTAAAAACCGTAATTTATTTATTGAACCCACTCTCGGGACATTCATAGTTCGAGATTTCCAACCGGAAGCGTTTCATATCCTCCAACTCGTGTACAGGACGTTCTATGCCAGCCGGGATAGGCATCCCTGAGAAAGTCTGGAAATAAAGCAGACAAGCATCTTTCCACCACACGGCGTCACGCATCTGGATTTTCAATTTCGACTGCACTTCCCTGAACCGGCGTACATCTACAAAAGGTTCCACACTGTCCCATACTTCTTGAAAACCACGTACCTGCCGCACACCTCTATCGTATGCATGGCACAACTCCCCCCAAAGCGTACGTCCGCTTTTCATCTGATGCTGCCAAGGCACATGATGGAACCAAAGCAAATAAATCTCGGGGCAAGTTGCCTTGTCATTGTAAATCTGACGAAGTGAATCGGGATACTGAGAAACGGCATCACTCCCTTTGCTGCTACGGTCGAAACCGATTCCCTCCTTATCTGCCTTATGATAATAAGAAGGTAGCCAGTCCGGACGAGCACCGGGCACACTACACCACGGTTCAGGTCCATAATGGTGCCCCCATGCAAACTGATGATGCAGCCCCAACGGCATCATATAATTCACCACCGCCTCCCGGCTCTGCAACATCATCTCTTTGACCGGACGGACAAATGCCGGCTGGGAAGTAAACGTCTGCCGCAACCACTCATCCGCAATCCGGTCTGAAGTCAGCGACGGATTCCATGCCAACCGCCCGAAAGCATACCAATTGGCTTGTGCAAAATGGTGTCCACACCAATTCACATCCGTACCGATGTTTGCCACACCCGCCACAGCTTTCAACCTATCCGGACGTACTTCACCGAAAAACTCCTCCCATAAAGGAGCCAAATAGGCCAGATGATTGGAAAAGCCTAAATACTCCTGAGTGATTTGAAACTCCACCATCATGGAAGTCTGCTTCATAGCCGTGAACAAAGGACTATAAGGTTCACGAGGCTGGAAATCTATCGGTCCGTTCTTTATCTGTACTATTACATTGTCATGAAACTGCCCGTCTAAAGGCATAAACTCCAAATAGGCCTGCTTGGCACGGTCACTGTCGGTAGGACTATAGACAAACGCCCTCCACATCACGATTCCTCCGTAGGGTTTCAACGCATCCGCCAGCATATTCGCTCCCTCGGCATGAGTACGCCCGAAATCACATGGTCCCGGCTGCCCCTCCGAATTGGCCTTTACCAAAAAACCGCCAAAATCAGGTATCAACGTATAGATTTCTTTCACTTTCCGCCTCCACCACCGGATGACCTCCTTGTCCAACGGATCTGCCGTATCCAACTTGCCCAACTGGATAGGAGATGCAAAATTAACCGATAAATAGACCTTTATACCATAAGGCCGGAAGACATCAGCCAATGCCTTGACTTTCTCCAGACTGCCGGTTGCCAGCACTTGGGGCGAGGCATTGACATTATTCAGCACCGTTCCATTAATACCCACAGAAGCATTGGCACGGGCATATGCCTCGTAACGTGGTGACAAAGTTCCGGGAAGTTCTTCCCAATTCCACAAAGAACAACCAGCATAACCACGCTCCACCGTACCATCCAGATTATCCCAATGGTTCAAGATGCGAAGATCATACACAGATTGTTCAGTAACCGACAGAGGTACTGTGACCTGCCCCGCCGCCTGCATACGCAACAGACTATAAACACCATAAAGCAATCCTGCCTCGGTGGATGAAAGAATACGGACCTGATGTTCCGAAGAAGTGATAGCAAACCCATCCCCCTGCCCTGTCCTCTTTTTCTCCAAAAGTACAGGCTCTCCCTTCCAGGCGTTTTTCAACTCAGCAATGGCAACGGCTATGGTGGGTGACACTTTTCCTTTATATATAACTTCCACCTCCGCACCTTCCACCGGGCGCATCACCGGCAACCACAAGCGGCTACCGTCTTCTTCTGCCGGACGGGCATTGTCCGGTCGTGTACCGGCCTGCAACATTCCTGCCGCCAACCACCCGCACATTATTCCTATCCAAACCGTCAATCTTATATTTTTCATTGTCCATTCAGTTTATTTCTCCGGCAAGGAGATTCGTCCATAAACAGATAACTATCCTCATAACCGCCATAATCCACCACAATCTTTTCAAATACGATGGCAGGCTCCACCGGTTTCAGAACCAATGTATAGGTTCCGTCCGCACGGTCGGGCAGGCTCAACTTCACCCGGGTCTTCACCACCCGACGGGCCACTGTGGGATACAGTACGCGATATACATTATCCGGATGCTCGTTCAACTCCGCATTGAAACAGACAGTCTGCTCCTCCCCTCCTTCAAAACCTACCGTGTAGCGATGACCTTCCCGTCTGAGGAAGGGCAGGGTGGATTTCACAACGACATACACATTTACCGTATCTACTTTTTGCGGTATTTTCATTTTATAAGAGAGCGAAGCTCCCTCAGCAGACTGTGTATAAGGCATCAAAGCCACTCCGCTCAGCGTACGTCCCATGTGCGGTATGACTGTCCAGGCAGTTTCCGGTGCCGCAGATGATGCAAAATAATGCTCCGCCTCCATGGAAACCACCCCTTTGTCACCGGCAAACAAATACCCTCCTACAGCCTGTTCCGGTTGCTCTATCCAGTAAACTTCCGGCAAACGGTCGGCAGGGAAATCATCGTTCCACGAAGTATAGCCTATATGTTTCTGCGTCATCATTCCGTTCCACTTGCCTCCCGACATTTCTTCGTTGTATTCCCTGCACAATTCCGCATCGCGCCTAAACGCCTTCTCCACCTTGTCGGCCCACTCATTCGCCTGCGGATTGTTCTCCTGGTACAATTTGTGATTCATGGCTTGTGCATAGTACATTTCATACAGATTGGCCATCGCCTGCACAGGAAAAAGAATCAGTTGGCGATAAGCATCCCTGTAAGCGGCCTCCAGTTTCAAATACTGCCGCAAGGCTTCCGCCTCCAGCTTCACATATTCATCGGCCACCTGCCTCCATTCCCCCGAAGCCAAGTGATAAGTATCCTTATCCAGCATCTCGGGAGTCACGCGTCCATTGTACTTGCAATACAGGTTCAGGATACGCATGGCCTCATCCGCCTGTTCCTCACCGAACTGCTGCGCACAGAACGCTCGTGTATGCTCCAACAGATTCCCTGCCGCATAGCGTTCCGGATTCCAAGCCATATTCATAAAAAGAGTGATAGGATACTCCATCGGCTTCAAATCACCCACATTCAATATCCAAAGCTTATCCACCCCATAGCTGTAAGTCAACTGAAGCTGTTCCCACATATTTTGTACAGGAGTTACATTCAACCATTTGGAATTACGGGGAGCCCCCACATAATCTACATGATAATACATCCCCCATCCGCCGGAATGCTTCCGCTCCTTTGCATCCGGCAACCGGCGCACATCCCCCCAGTTGTCATCACTCAGCAACATAATCACATCATCGGGCACACGGAGTCCCATGTCATAATAGCGTTGCACTTCTTTATAAATAGCCCATACCTGCGGACGTTTCTCCGGTGCTTTTCCCGTCACTTCCTTGATAATACGACGCTGATTCCGGAATATCTTCTCCATCAGGCGCATGTTTTCCTCATCACGCGGCACATATTTGTCATCTTCTCCTTCCTTTCCACCCATCGGAGTATCACCGTCACCTCTCATACCAATGGTAATCAAATCTTCCGTATCGGCCGCACGCTCCATACCTTCACGGAAAAAACGGTCAATCACTTGCTGGTTGGAAGCATAGTCCCATGCCCCATATTCGCTGCGCTTCCTCACCCATTCCTGATGATTGCGTGCCATAGGCTCATGGTGTGAGGTTCCCATTATAATCCCCATCTCATGGGCGGTCTTGCTGTTCTCCGGATCATCCGCATAAAAACTCCAACCCCACATGGCAGGCCACATAAAGTTACCGCGCAGACGCAAAATCAGTTCGAACACACGGGCATAAAAACGATGATCACCATAATTCGTGCCATAAGTGTGTTTCACCCACCCGGTCAGGCAAGGAGCCTCGTCATTCAAAAAGATACCCCGATACTTTACCGCCGGTTCTCCCGCCGTATAACTTCCACGCATCATCGAAAGATTCTGCCGGGGCATCACCGGCACATCCGCCCAGTCGTACCACGGCGAAACACCAATCTGTTCCGAAAGCTCATAAATCCCATAAATCGTTCCGCGTTTGTCACTTCCAGCAATGACAAGCGCTTCATTCACTCCGTTCAAGGGAGCAGACACCACAGTCATCAGGTATTTCTCATTCTTGCCCTCCAGCAATGAAGCATCTATCTTTTTCGCCTTTACCAATTCCCGGATATAACGGCTTTTCAACGTACCTACCATAATCATGCGCTTTACACCGGGAGTATAGCATAACCCGGCAGCCCGGCCACTCACCCGTTTAAAGTCATTCTGAAGATTCCTTACCGCTATCATCACACCGGCATCCTCCTGCTCGTCCACCAATATTTCATTGGCCACTCCGTTTTCCATCAGAGTGAAACGGTCGGGAGCCAGCCGGTCAAAAGTAATCCCTTTATGATCTATAGCTCCTACATTCAGGCACAAGGTGGAGAACAAGAATATCCCCACGCATTTTTTTAGTTTCATTCTATTCACTTTTTAGTTACCGTATTCAAAATAATCTATATCCACATATCCTCCCAAATCTTTAGTAGCATAATTAAAAATAGCAAACTTGCTTCCCATAAAGAATTTGGTATAATCAAAAACCATTTTACAAGGCTCCCCTATTCGTTTCCACGTTTTCTTGTCATAACTGTAGTAAAAAGTGGCTTCATCTTTTTTATCGGCAAAGTCGCCCTCCATACGAAGATAGACCACCTCTTTTTCACAATCTATGCGTTCCTTCTCCAGTACTTCCACAGCAGTCACCCTTTTTTCCCGGTCCGAAAGACTGACAGACTGATGTGACATCACCCACTGCTTTTTCCCGTTCTCCATGACCACAGCCAGCACTCCGGACAACCCATTAAAAGCACTGAAGCCCGCAACATCCCCTTCTTTCATCTTCGAGACATCCATAGCTACCACACCGCTGCATTTCGGCCCGCTCATACGCTGGGTCAAGGTATTGGGAGCCAGAAACAGATTATCCACCACCCTTCCGGTCCTCAACCGCAGGAAACCCGGACGCTCTGTCAGCGACCAGCAATTGTCCAACGGATTATGGTTCCACTGCCAGTTCAAGCTCAACCGGTCGGTGTCGAAATCATCACTTCCCATGATACTTCCTTTACACTTCTCTCCGGAAGCAGGCATCTCCATACACTCGGGCACACGTCCGTCCGCATCTCCCAGTATCGGCCAACCGTCTTCCCAGCGGCAGGGCATCAATGTGGGCACACGTCCTATGCCGCCCCTATCTTGAAAAATAAAGCCATACCAGTTTCCGTCAGGAGTATCGACTATACAGCCTTGTCCCACGCCACCATATCCTTGAAATTCGGTTTCTAAAATCACCTTTTTCTCATACGGACCAGTTATCTGGTCGGCACGATAGCACACCTCACGACGCAACCGTCCGGGAATGCTCCAGTCCATGGAAATCATCATCACGTAATATCTGCCGTTATGCTTGAATGCCTGACTTCCTTCCAGAAGTCCCTGCTCGTCGGCATCCCGCTCGAATATCTTTTGGTCTATACCTCCCGGCTCCACATCGCTCAGGTCGCTCTTGAGCTGACGAAGTTGTCCGGTGCCATAAAACAGATAGACTTTGCCGTCATCATCAAAAAACAAAGAAGCATCATGATGATGAGGCGGACGGGAGACTAATGTCCATTCGCCCGCCGGATCTTCGGCGGTATAGATATAACCACGATGAGGTTCATCATTGGGTGAGAACCATACATAGAACCGTCCGTCATGATAGCGGATGCTGGAGGCCCATTGTCCGCGACCATATACCGTGCCTTCCTTCAAATCATAACGGGGCAAGTCAGTAAGTCGTTGAAACACATAACTGATCGTTTCCCAATGCACCAAGTCCTTTGAACGCATCACCGGACAACCCGGCATCAGGTGCATGGTGGTGCTTACCAGATAGTAATAGTTTCCCACCCTTATCATGGAAGGGTCAGGTACATCCGCCTCAATCACCGGATTATGGAAGATTTCCCGTTGTTGTGCAAACGCCCCCGACAAACCAATGAAGCAGGTAATAATAATAATGATCTTCTTCATTTCTTTTTCTACTTTCTATTTTTGAACAAATGAGGCACAAACCGGTACAAGCAACGACGCCATGTCAACCACTCGTGTGCCGTGCCCTGCGATTCGTAATAGTCCACATGAATACCTATTTTGCGCAAAGACTCTGCCAGTTTTCGGGTACCGAACTGTTCTTCCGTTCCGCATCCCAAAAACAAGTAATGTACCTGCTTGTTAAACTTGCCGGCATCAGCAAACACACCGTCAAAGCAAGTCTTCACATCCAGTCCGAAGATAGCACCGCTGAATGCGCCAATATACGAAAACTTGTCCAGATGAGGCAATGTGGTAGTGAGAGTCTGATGACCACCCCATGACAATCCTGCCATTGCACGATGTTCACGATCAGTATAAGTCCGGAACGTCCTGTCAATCATCGGTATCAAGTCCTCCAGCATCACCCTGTAAAAAGAGGCACCATACAAAGCTCTCTCCTCATTCACATCCTTCCCTTTGCGAGGAATGAAAGGAGCTTTCACATCCCCACTGTCCATCACAACAAGCATCGGCACACATTGCCCGGAGGCTATCAGGTTATCCATAATATGTTGCATACATCCCTGTGCCGACCAGCCCGTCTCATCCTCGCCCATGCCATGTTGCAGGTAAAGTACCGGATAACGTTTTTTCACCTTGGTTTCATATTCAGCCGGAGTATAGACCATGCAACGGCGGAATTCCTTTTTGGCTTCCGAATAATAAGTACACGAGCGCACCTGCCCATGAGGTACTCCCTGCTGAGGACGATAGTAATCACCTTCCACTCCCTCGGGAACCTCTATCCCACTCGCCATACGGCAACAACCAAAGAAAGTGTAACTGGACGGATCGGCCACCTGCACCCCGTCCGCTATCAAAAAATAATAATGGAATCCTACGACCAACGGATCGGTCTTTACTGTCCAGAAGCCATCCGCGTCCTTCTGCATGTCATACTTCTTACCGCAACAGTCTACCTGAAGCCTTCCGGCTTGCGGAGCATAGAAACGGAAGTGGGCGCAATGCTCCTCGTCCAGCCGCGGATACTCGTAACCCGGAATATTGGTAGATGCGGCCTGCGTCCTGTCTTTCACCTCTTGCTCTGTCATTTCCTGCCGGCTGAATTTCCACCAGTCAAAATGAAACAGTTCACATCCTTTCCTGCCTTTGAACACAAAATAGACATCATGCACACCCGTCACAGGAACCGTTACATCCGCCTCTATACTTGTCCAACATTCCCATCCTCCGGTATGAGGAACCCTCATTTCAGCTATCAGCGTCCCGCCGATGCTGTCGGTCCTAATTTCTATCCACCCGCCACGAAGGGCACTGGCAACAGACACACAAAGACACTTGGGCGACAAATCTTCAAAATCCACCTCGCGTACCTTTATATAATCCCCGTCATGAATTCCGGATACATACACCCCCGTCTTTGCATTCCATTCCGACTTTACTCCCTCGGAGAAAGCTATCGTTTCCGCC
Source organism: Phocaeicola sp. GP0067 (assembly GCF_031119655.1). Taxonomy (NCBI): domain Bacteria; kingdom Pseudomonadati; phylum Bacteroidota; class Bacteroidia; order Bacteroidales; family Bacteroidaceae; genus Phocaeicola; species Phocaeicola sp. GP0067. Next base: position 7,652 of record NZ_JAVHZY010000006.1, on the reverse strand, counting down.
TCCACACGTTGATAAGGAGTCAGTGTGCCTACCGGCGACACCCCTTCTGTCGTCGCATTAATTATCGGGAAAGTACCATCGGGGTTGTAACTGAACTGCTCCACTGCCACGCTACGTCCGAAACCACCCCCACCGGGTAATTTCCCGGTGTGATAAAAGAAATAAGAATTACCTTTATAATCCGTCACTCCACAGTGATTGGTAAACGAACCGGTATCTTGCAACGGCATAATTTCTCCCATATACTTCCAAGGTCCTGTCGGAGTGTCACTCATCGAGTAAGCGATGTGTTCGGGTACTCCGCCGGCTGCATACGACAGATAATATGTACCGCCACGCTTGTGCAACCACGGACCTTCCGTATAGATGTCCTTGTATTTCTTTCCTTTCTCCCGTTTGTCCGGCCCCGGAGAACCAAAACTCTCTATAGTCTGCTCCACCTTGGACACCTCACCATCCAGCGAAACCATATCGGCATTCAGCTTGGCATAGTAAACATTCGGATTTCCCCAATATAGATAAGCCTGCCCGTCATCGTCCACAAAAACCGTGGGATCAATAAAATCCCAGCTACCTTCGTAAAGCGGTCTGCCGATAGCATCCTTAAAAGGGCCGGTAGGCGAATCACCCACCGCCACACCGATAGCCATCGTGTTTGTCAACTTGGAATGCAGACACACATACCAATAGAATTTCCCGTTGCGTTCGATACATTGCGATGCCCAGGCACGATCGTCCGCCCAGTCGAAAGACTCGATGGCAAGCGGAGAACCGTGATCGGTCCAGTTCACCATATCTTTAGTAGAATAGACGCGCCACTCCTGCATCCAGAAAAAATCGGCATGGTCCTCATCGTGTCCCGTGTAAACATACAAGGTGCCATCGTGCACCATAGGTGCCGGATCAGAAGTATAGCAAGTCTGCACAATCGGATTCTGCGCCTGCAACACTCCGGCAAGCAACAGGGACAAGCCACTCATCATACATTTCCGGATACCGGATAAATCACATTCAAGTTTCATATTCATGGTATTAAATTCACAAGGCTGTTTTTACGTTCCGTTCTTCACTGCTCAACAAGAGCAAAGGTAAGGACATTCGCCTTATATCGGAGTGTAACCATGTTACATAGTCCTTTTTCCATGTTACAAACCTGCCCGATATGGCACAAAGTACCGAAATTACTTCCTTATTTATTAGGCTATATATTCTTTTTTGAATTATTTTTGTGCACCTGAATTTACTGGGATATTTATATTATGATGAAACATACGATTCTTATACTATTTCTTTTTCTGTCTTTGTTGTGCCACGGACAATCGTACAAATTCTTCACAACAGACAGGGAACTTTCCAGCAGTCTGATCAACAAAATATATCAGGACCGGAACGGCATGATATGGATTGCCACCGAAGACGGACTGAACCGCTATGACGGAGCCAAGTTCATCACCTACAAGCATGACCCGGAAAACGAGTACTCCCTCTGCCATAACTACGTACGAGTGCTGTACGAGGACAGCAAAGGACGGTTGTTCGTAGGAACCTATAACGGTATACAGCTATACGATCCGGAAACCGACAGCTTCAGCGCGCGGGCGCAATGGGAAGATGGAAAGACTTTTGACAGCAATATCATGTCCATTCTGGAACGTAGGAACGGAGAAATATGGGTATCGGGAAACAACTTGTGTACCATAACCATCACACAGGGGAAACTGACTGCACACAAACTGGACTTACCTATCCCCACCCAAATGACAGACTACATGATAGAGGACAGACAACACAATCTTTGGGTAACACAGGGTGAGAATGGTATCTACCGCCTCTCTGCGGACAATAAAAGCAAGCACTTTCTGAAACAAGAGAAGGGAATGACCATTGTAGACCTCTATGAAGACAACTACGGAGACATCTACCTAGCAACCATAGGCAAAGGATTGCTGAAATATAACCAACCAGCAGAAGAGTTCATTCCTATCCTTTATAAAGGAAAACAAAACCTGCCTATCAAATCCATCTGCCAGATAAGCCAAAACGAGCTTTGCCTGGGCACGGACGGGAAAGGCACCAAGATTTTCAACATCCCCAAACAGCTCATCACGGATTACCCTTTTGATAATAATTACCTCGACTCCGGTACCTCCAAAGTACACTCCGTCCTGAAAGACAATGCAGGAAACCTATGGATAGCCATTTACCAGAAAGGGGTTATGATGATTCCCGCACAGCCCAACAGTTTCAAGTACATAGGCTACAAATCAATAAACAAGAATATCATCGGCTCCAACTGTATCACCTCACTCTGCCGCGACCACGAAGGCATATTATGGATAGGTACTGACAACGACGGCATATACGGCATCACCACAGAACTGAAGCAAAAAGTCCATTATGCCCCACATGACAGCCCCTCTTCGGTTCCTTCCACCGTTTTCGGCCTGTATGAAGACTCTGAACATAATCTGTGGTTCGGATCCTATACCAACGGACTAGGCAGACTGGATAAGAAAACAGGACAGTGCAGCTATCTGCAGAATCTGACAGACAAGAATGGAAACCGTATCCAACGCGTGTATGATCTGGTTGAAGACCAGGACAAACGACTCTGGATAGCCACCATGGGAGCCGGACTTTTCTATTATGACTTGAAGACAGGACAGTCTGTATATGACCCTAAATTCAATGCTGCCACCAAAAAATATAAATGGATAAGCTGTCTTTTGTATGCCGGTGACAACCACCTTTATGTAGGAACGTATGACGGAATAAGATGTATAGACCTGAGTACCGACGACTTCAAGACTGAAGAAATCCTGTCCAGACACATCATCCACTCCCTTTATGAAGACCCCCAAGGCAACATCTGGATAGGCAATTCCGAAGGACTGGCGGAATGGAATCCCCAAACCCAGCAACTAAAGACCTACACCACCGCCCACGGACTATCCAGTAACGCCGTATATGCTATCAAAGGAGACGGGCAGGACAACTTATGGATAAGCACCAATGCCGGAATGTCACGTTTTAATCTGAATACCCACACGTTCAGCAATTTCTATGCAGACGACGGTCTGCAAGGAAATGAATTCAGCAAAAACGCCTCTTTTGCCGACCACAACGGCATACTCTGGTTTGGAGGTACAAACGGAATTACCTATTTCAATCCTCAAGAGATTACGAATCCCGCAAAAAAATGGAACGTACGCATCATCGACTTTTATCTGCACGACCAGCCCATAAGGAAAGGAATGTTGTCGGGCGGAAAAGAAATCATAAACACCTCCGTCTTTGAGGCCCGGGATTTCCACTTGTCACATAACGACAACGCTTTCAGCATCGAGTTCTCTACCCGCGAACTAAATAATTCCGAACGTATCACGTATCTATATACCATAAACAACACTCCCTGGGTCAAACTTCCCAAAGGAGTCAACCGGGTGTCATTCAGCGACCTTCCCCCCGGCGATTATCATTTCCGGATCAAAGCCGAAGATTATCTGCTGGAATCCGACACCGATGAAATCACCATTCACATCGCACCGGCATGGTGGGCATCGGGCTGGGCCATGCTGATCTATGCCTTATTGGCAGTAGCAGCCGTCTATGGCATCATCCTGCAAATGAGACACCGTTACCGCATAAGGCAGGAAATGATGCAACATATCCATGCCGAACAGATAAACGAAGCCAAGCTACAGTTTTTCATCAACATCTCCCACGAGATACGTACTCCGATGTCACTCATCATCAGTCCTTTGCAAAAACTGATGACAAACGATACAGACCACGAACGGCAAAAGAACTACCGCATCATCTGGCGCAATTCCGAAAGAATCCTGCGGCTGGTAAACCAATTGATGGATATACGCAAGATAGACAAAGGACAGATGTCACTCGTTTTCCGTGAAACCGAAATGACCGGATTCATTAATGATTTGTGTGAAACCTTTACAGAACAAGCGAACAAAAAACAAATTACTTTGCAGTTCCACCACGAGGGCGCCGACCACTTAAAATTGTGGGTGGACCCGGTGAACTTCGACAAAATTATCCTGAACATCCTGTCCAATGCCTTCAAATTCACCCCCGAAGGAGGCAGTGTGGACATACGGCTACGCACCGGTAAGGACTCCACCCTGCCGAAACCATTGCAACAGTATGCCGAAATCACCGTGACCGACAGCGGAATAGGAATCGCCCCCAAAGAAACAGAACACATATTCGAACGCTTTTACCAGATACGGAATAGCCAAAACAACTCAAACATAGGTACCGGTATCGGGCTGCACCTCACCCGCTCACTGGTGGAACTTCATCATGGAGACATCCGTGTAGAAAATAATCCGGACGGACAACCGGGATGCAGCTTTATCATCCGTATGCCTCTGGGATGCGCCCATCTGCGCAAAGAAGAAATGGAAGCCGACAAAGCTCCTCTCTTCCACACTCCGGCTCCGGTCCTCCCTGTTCCTTATGAAACCGAGGAAGAAGAAAACGGAAAAACACGAACCAAAACGAAATACAAAGTACTGGTGGTAGAAGACGATGAAGATATACGCCGCTATATCTGCCGTGAACTGGCAAGCGATTACCATACCCTAGAAAGCTGCAACGGCAAGGAGGCACTGGAAAGCATCTTCAATAAAACCCCGGACTTGGTAATAAGTGATGTCATGATGCCCGAAATGGACGGACTTACCTTATGCCGCAAAATAAAGCAAAATGTGAACCTGAACCACATCCCGGTAATACTGCTCACCGCCAAGACACGGGAGGAAGACAATCTGGAAGGTCTGGAAACAGGAGCCGACGCCTACATGACCAAACCTTTCCATATAGAGATATTGAGGAAAACGGCCGCCAACCTGATCCGCAGTCGTGAACGGCTACGCAATACCTATACCGGACAACAGACCCAAGGGGATAAGATACAACCAATAGAAGTACAGTCCCCCGATGACAAACTGATGGAACGAATCATGCGGGTCATCAACGAAAACCTGAGTAACCCGAACCTCACCGTGGAGATGATTACCACCGAGGTAGGCATTAGCCGCGTGCACTTGCACCGTAAACTGAAAGAACTGACCAACCAGACCACACGGGATTTTATCCGGAACATCCGACTGAAACAAGCGGCAGAGCTGTTGTCGAAGAAACGGTACACCATAGCCGAAGTGGCGGACTTGACCGGATTCACCAATCCCAACAATTTCTCGACCGCTTTCAAGGATCTGTACGGAATGCCTCCCAGCATGTACATGGAACAGCATTTGAAACAGGATAAGAATAAGGAAGAGGCTGTCTCAAAATAGAGTTGAGATGGCCTCTTTTGTTTCATCTCCAATTGAAGTCATTTGGATTTTTCTCAAAAAAGGAGTTTATAAACTTACTTTTGAAGGTTTCATCCTTTCAAACTTTTTTTTTCGTTGCCATAAGCCCCCTAAGAGGCTACTTTTGCAAGATTATGTGCAATGGCCAGCAGGCCGAACTCAATTTCAACCTTCTTAAGCCCACGAAGATGGAACCTCTTGAAGTGCTTGTTGTTCTTGAGGTTTCCAAATACGGCTTCCACATCCTGCGGTCGCTGGCTGCGATATTTCAGGCCTTCATCAGAGAGCAGTTTTTCACGTTCCCTTTCCTTGATTTTCCTCAGACGATGGTTTACCTGCACAATTCTTTCCGACCGGCTTCTGTGACACCGACATCTTAGCGGGCAGCCTTTGCAGTTACGTGCCCTGTATCTTGAGATGGTCTGCACAAAACCGTTGTCTGTTATCCGCCTTGCATCGGAGAGTCTTTCCATTCTCTGTCCCATCGGACAGTACATGCCGTCGGTTTCTTCATTATAATAAAAGTTGGCAGAGAGAAACGGGTCGTTCCGGAAATTCCTTTTCTGTTCCTTATGAAAATTGTTGTACTTTATAAAGGTTTCAATGCCATGTCTGAAGGCGTACAGATAGTTCTCCTCGCTTCCGTATCCGGCATCACAGACAGATACGTCAGGGTATCTGCCGTAAAGGGAATGGAAATTATCCATATGCAGGGGATAGGTGGAGGTATCACCGGCACACTGATGGATGGTATAGTTCAGAATGAACTGTCTGTTGGTACTGATCTGGGGATTATATCCGGGTTTGAGCTGTCCGTTCCTCATGTGGTCCTCTTTCATGCGCATGAAAGTAGCGTCATTGTCTGTCTTTGAGTAGCTGTTGCGTCCGTCAAGTATCTTTCCCTGTGATTCATATTTCCTGAGCTGTTCGGGCCATGACTTCCTTACACGTCTTACCTTCGCTTTCATTTTCCTGTCTGCATCCACTCCGTTCAGGGCATCATCTATCTGGCAAAGTGCCTTTTCCACTTTCTCCGGAGTGATATCCTGATATGTGATGGGTGCGGAATCACGCAGTTCCTGCTTGGTGACGGACTCGGCGTACTGCCATATCTCTTCAAGCTGTTCCGCGATTCTGGATATACGCGTATGTATGGACTTACCCCAGACGAACGTATAACGGTTGGCATCCGCCTCCATCTTCGTCCCGTCGGTACAGGCCACATCCAGACTTACAAAACCTTCCGCCACAAGGAACTTTACGATGGTGGCAAATATTGTCTTGAGTACATCCTTCAGCCGGCTGCTGCGGAAACGATTGATGGTATTATGGTCAGGAGTCACATTGCCGGTAAGCCACATGAAGCGGATGTCATTGCGACAGAATTCTTCTATGCGACGGCTGGAATAGATATTACGCAGATAAGCATAGACCAGAATCTGAAGCATCATGCGAGGGTGGTATGCAGAACAGCCTTGGGGAGAATACCTGCGGTAAAGTTTTTCAAGGTTTATCTGTTCAATGATACGGTGAACAACCCGGACCGGATCGTTCTGGGGAATAAAATCGCCTAAACACGGAGGTAAAAGCAGATTATCGTTGGATGTATAACTTTTAAACATGATCTTTGGGATATTTTGACTTGATTCCCTAAGATACAAAAAATTAGGGAGACGGGCAAGTTCTGACTGAGCGAAGTTAGGACTTGCCCGATTTTTTTGCAAACACAAAAAAAGGCCGTCTCATTTTGAGACAGCCTCTTTTCCACCAAGTACAGACCCAGTTTCCGCCGAATGCAAACTTTGCGGATACAATGGTATGAACAAATACACTTTTCCTACAAAACACTCTTACATATACCTATTTTACGAACCTTTCTTCAGTCCATTCAGCCGACATAACTCACTATTACACAATGTATAAGACTGACAGTAGTGCTTTTAGTCTGCTATCAGTTCTTTCAGCCGATGGAAAAATATTTCCCAAACTCTTTCCTTACTTCAAAACATATCCGACAGGAACAGACAGACCCCATATCCACCAATCGCAAACTACAAGCAACAACAAGCTGTACAAGTATCCTTTGCCAGCCTGATGAATACCCTAATTCCTCTTGCAGGGCAGACGCATTAAAAATTATTGTCCCGTAAAAGTTGTGACAAATAGTTTTCATCCCATCCCGCTTTTAGTCTTTTCAGATTCATACTTCCTTTTGTTGTTTTCTCATTCTTAAGTATGGTAAGCGCCATCTTTGTTGCCACCGAAAAGTTTCCGGCAGCATTTTTCACCTTTTTACTGTAGTCTTCTCGAAAG
>NZ_JAVHZY010000069.1:0-667 GCF_031119655.1 Phocaeicola sp. GP0067 | reverse complement strand
CTCGAACATGCGCATGACTACCTCCTTTATCCTGAAAACATTGGAGAAAACCTTTCTTTGGATGAAACTTGCCTGAGCAATGGAGATGTTTATACGATTCTGACCAATAAAGCAGCTAAAGGCCGTAAGGGGGCTTTAGTTGCAATGGTTCGTGGAGTGGCCACAGATGCGGTAAGCGGAATCTTGCGCAGGCTTCCGCACCGGAAACGGCTGTCTGTCAAGACTGTCACTACAGATTTATCTTCAGCCATGATGCTGACGGTCAGAAAGGTGTTTCCTGCCGCAAAGCTGATCAATGACCGTTTTCATGTACAGCAGCTCATGTCTGAAGCTGTAGACCAGTTAAGAATACGCTATCGGTGGAAAGTACTTGATGCGGAAAATCAGGCTATCAGGGAGCACCGTCAAAAGAAGAAAGAAGCAAAGAGTAAGGCGGAAAGGGAGAGAATAGGGAAATGGGAGCCTGAAAGAATGGAGAACGGAGAAACCCTGCCACAGATAGTAAGCAGAAGCAAGCATATTATACTGAAACACTGGAGCAAATGGAATGAACAGCAAAAGACCAGGGCTGCCATTCTCTTTGATAAATTCCCCAAGCTTCTGGAAGGATACAGCCTTAGCATGAAACTGACAGACATCTTCAACAAGAAGTCAGGTCCCGATGAAG
>NZ_JAVHZY010000068.1:0-720 GCF_031119655.1 Phocaeicola sp. GP0067 | reverse complement strand
AAAGCCAGACATGCTTCGTCTGGCTTTTGACTTTATTATAACTTGGAGAGAAACACGCACGAGGCCGAATGCTTACGCTTCCTCCTGATAAACTTATCGTTTCACTTAAGTGGGTAAGTTTTATCACTTAAGTGATGAAAATTCTTCACTAAAGTGATGCAATTTCATCACCTTAGTGAAATGATAAATTTATCAAGAGGAATAGGGCAGACGCATTATATTTTTTACTATATTATTTCTTGTTGTTTTTATTATATTGTTGATTATTAATGTGTTATTATCTGCCTGTGTCGATTGTTTTTCTTATCCTTATAAGATATATTAAAACATAAACTAACATGAAAAATGGTATAATTGACCTTTGTAAACAAATAGAAGATCCTAGTATGAACCGCAAGAGAGTCCATAAAATGGAAACTAGTATCTATATATCCATTGCTGCTGTAATCTGTGGGGCCCAATCCTGGAATGAAATTGAGGAATTTGGCAATTCGAAAATGACTTTTTTCAAGAGTCGCATACCCAGTCTGGAGTTCATCCCCAGTCATGATACTTTTAACAGATTCTTCAGATGATAAAGCCCGATTATTTTGAGTTGATCTTCCGTAATTGGGTAAAACGAGTCTGTCTGGAGGTGAAAGGTGTTGTAGCTATAGATGGCAAGCTCATGCGTGGTCCAAGCCAATGTGATGGAGAACATACTAGGGGAAAAGAAGGATT
>NZ_JAVHZY010000067.1:0-740 GCF_031119655.1 Phocaeicola sp. GP0067 | reverse complement strand
TGGTAAGCGCCATCTTTGTTGCCACCGAAAAGTTTCCGGCAGCATTTTTCACCTTTTTACTGTAGTCTTCTCGAAAGGTAACATCCAGTTGCCAATGAAGATTATTCTCAATAGACCAATGCTGCCTGATGGCAGATGCAATCTTCTCAGGTCGGGTATTATCAAGTGAAGTTACATAGTATCTGACCTCTTGAGTATATTCCCCTGTTGCGACTATTGTTCTTTCCGACTTTATCCCTACAACAGACTTCAACCCCACAAGTTTCTTCTTGAACATTTTCTCCATTATAGATCCATAACTGACTACAGTACAGTTTCTTTTCTCAATCCTTCCATGTCCGGCATTTTTCCGACACATGCCTGATGACTCTATTGATTATTTCATCTCTATCCTGATAATCATCAATGATTTGTTTAGCCGGTTGATAATTTTTTTTCTTATTCTCCTTTATAGCGATAATATAATTTGCATCATGCTCAATAATGGTCTGGGTTATATCTTTCTGGCATCCCATCGCGTCAATTGTAACAATACAACCACTTAGTTCCAAAGAGTTAATCAACAATGGAATAGCTGTAATCTCACTGCTTTTGTCATCTACTTTCACCTGACCTAAAGAAATTCCATTAGCGGCAGACTAGGCGGAAACCATCCATAATTTGAATCCTTCTTTTCCCCTAGTATGTTCTCCATCACATTGGCTTGGACCACGCATGAGCTTGCCATCTATAGCTACAAC
>NZ_JAVHZY010000066.1:0-832 GCF_031119655.1 Phocaeicola sp. GP0067 | reverse complement strand
TATGCATAGACAAACACCGGACGGCCGTCTATCTTTCCGTAACCGGTGACCATACCATCTCCGGCAATCTGCTTCTTCTCCATGCCGAAGTTGGTACAACGGTGATTCACCAGCTTGTCCAGTTCATTGAACGTACCTTTGTCCAGCAACATTCCGATACGCTCGCGAGCGGTCATCTTCCCTTGGGCGTGTTGTTTCTCGATCTTGTCCACACCGCCGCCCAGCGACGCGCGTTTGTCCAGCTCTTCAAACCGGCTGTATATTTCTTCTCTTGTCATGATCAATCTTCTTTTATTATATCCAATGCTATTAATACCTGGTTAGCATTGACGGAATCCCCCTCATTGACCAGGATATCCCTTACCGTACAGTCCGAGGTCACTTTGTAGTTGCTCTGCATCTTCATGGCCTCCAGCACTACCACAATATCCCCGGATGACAGACGGTCGCCTTTCCGGACGGGAATTTTCACAACCTTTCCGGGCATGGGAGCCACAATCTTGTCATCCTGTCTCTCCTCGCCGCCCTTTTTCATACGCAGATACTTGGTCTGGGTGTCCACTATGTCCACATGATAGGAACGGTAGAACATATTCACATCATAACTCTTTCCACCCTCCCCACGGATCAGTTCGGCATTGAAGGAATTGCCATCGTGCAGGATGGAACAGCTTCCGTTCTCGGCCATAACGATATCCACATCATACGGTTTTCCGTCAATCATAAACTGTACCTTGTTTCCTTCCTTGCTCACCAACGTCACATCGGCTACGCGGTCTCCAATATGTATTTCCATACTTTTGCTTAATTAAATGAAGAATCAGATTCTCAA
>NZ_JAVHZY010000065.1:0-885 GCF_031119655.1 Phocaeicola sp. GP0067 | reverse complement strand
TCCTTCCGCGACAGCCTGTTCACGGATATCATTTTCCACAATACGGCTCACGTTATAACGGTCCACCGCCTTATCATAAGCGATACGGTCACCCTCAGACAGGTGAGCCTTGGCGGCAAGGCGGTCAAGATGGCTGAAAACCTGTTCTTTCAGCGCATCGGGCATTCTGTTCCAGTTGTTCATATTCTTCAGTGCATACATTAGTTTATCGGATAAAGTAGAACATTCGTCCAGATCCTTCGTAAAATAAGGAAACTGGAGATAAATCTGACGGAAATTCCGGTTCACCACACGACCGCTGTCCCGGTCGGAAACCACCGTGTCGGTACGGAACTTGCTTTCCAGACCATCCTCCTTGAAATTCATCAGGAAAATGCCGTACACGGCAGGAAGCCTGTAACGGAGACCGTAAGAAGCCTCTTCTTCCCTGAGCAGACCGCAATCCCCCTCCAACGGAGTATCGGGAACACATACCTCTTTAGAGGACGGATTCTCCATCTGGCGGCTCACCGCACGGCACACATAATAGAGCGTACGGTCCAGGAAATGGCTATGCCAACGATTCTGCATCTCCACTATGATGTACTCGCCCGTAGAGGTACGGCAGTAAAGGTCATAGATGATGCCCTTGTCGTGAATATTCTCCGAACGGTCCTCCTTGTCCAGAAACGTCAGGTCTTCAATGTGATGCTCACCCGACAGCAGTTCGTTAAGCAGGATTATCAGCAGATCCTTGCTGGCAGGCTGGCCGAAGATTATCTTGAAGCCGAGATCCGTGAAAGGGTTTACAAAGCGGGATGACATAATAAAGATGATTTTATGGTTTCTGACCGCAAAGAAACGAATTCTATCTGGAAATTCCTATGAATGAGCGCTTTTTATTAT
>NZ_JAVHZY010000064.1:0-1178 GCF_031119655.1 Phocaeicola sp. GP0067 | reverse complement strand
CGTACATTCCACCCGCTAATGCAATTTCTCAAGAATGATGTTTTTGATGACTTCATTGGGCGTCTTATAGTTTAGGTTTTTACGGGGTCTATTGTTTAGTAGGTTCTGGAAGCGTCTAAGGTCTAGGTCAGTTAAGTCTTCGAAAGTAGAAGACTTAGGGATAAACTGGCGCAGCAGTTTGTTTAGGTACTCAATATGAGGCTTATCCCAAGATTGATAGGGGTGCGCAAAGTAGACGGGCGTTTTGAGAGATCTCTCAATGGTCTTAAACTTGGTAAACTCACTTCCATTGTCGGTTGTGATCGAGTGTAGCAGTCCCATCTTCTTGTAGTACCTCAGAGCTTTATTTACCTCTCTGGCGAGGGCTTTGGCATCCTTGCCATGCTCCAGAAGTCGTATGATAGTAAAGCCTGTAACACGCTCTACAAGAGTCAGGATTGCCCCTTTTTGCTCTTTGCCTATAATGGTATCCATCTCAAAGTCTCCTACTCGCTCCTTCTGGTCAATGCACTCAGGACGAGTCTCTATGGACTTTCGCTTAGGCCAGTCTGTTTTTATTGGTACGGCCAGGCGTCGCTTGCGATAAGCTAGCCCATGCCTTGTATGTTTGTAAAGATCGCCTCCAGCTTTCTTGTTTTGATGCAGGAACTTGTAAATGGAGGTCTTACCGACCATCGGCTTGCCCTCCAGCTTTCGCCTTCCAGCAATTTGCTCTGGAGACCATTTACGCTCTACAATGCATTGGACAATGTCAGCTTTCATAGCGTTCGTCAATTTAGCTCTTGCTTTGTTCTTCCAATCTTGTCGCTCTTTGGCAAACATATGAGCCTGAGTAGGGCTATAGTTGCCAGCGGGTGTCAAGTTCCTCTTTATTTCTCTACAGATGGTGCTAGGGTGTACTCCGATGACCTCTGCGATCTTTTTTTGAGATGTGCCAGTCTTCAGAAGAGCAGCAATTTCGTATCTTTGCGCTTGGGTTAGATGCATACTTGTATATAGCTAAGTTTTTGTTTCAACAGCAAATATACTGCATTAACCTTAAAGGGACGGTGAGCGCATCGTCCCTTTTTTCGTCTCGGCAGCTCGCTACCTGCTCCTCCCGCCCTCCTAGGAGAGGAGGGGGCGTCCGGAGCAGGGCGAGCTCCACTCCAAATTGCATTTTGGAGTGGAAAATACGA
>NZ_JAVHZY010000063.1:0-1246 GCF_031119655.1 Phocaeicola sp. GP0067 | reverse complement strand
TTCATCAGCCTGAATGTGGAATACATTGACGGGACAAAGATCGAATCCAAAGCCAACAAGTACACTTTCGTCTGGCGAAAAACGGTTGAGCGGAACCGTGAACGCCTGATGAAGAAGATACATGTCCTGTTAGGGCAGATAGACGATGTCATTGCCCGGGAGAAGTCATCAGAGAACAATGAGGAGGTTGGGTTCACTCCGGCCATGCTGACTGAAATGGCAGGAGAATTGCGTCATGCACTGGAACAGGTTTCCGAGCCATCCGCGAAAGAGGAAAAGACTGAACTGAAAAAGAAACGCAAACAGTTGAAGGAACTGGAAGAACACAGGGACAAACTACAGGAATACGACTGCCATCCGGAAACGCTGCAAGAGAGGAATTCCTATTCCAAGACGGACAAGGACGCTACTTTTATGAGAATGAAGGAGGATGCCATGCGCAACGGACAGACGAAGCCCGGTTACAACCTTCAAATCGGCACCGAAAATCAGTTCATCACCGATTTTGCACTCTTCCCGAACCCTACGGATACACTGACCCTGATTCCTTTCCTGCAATCTTTTTCAAACAGGTATGACCGGATGGCCCATACGGTGGTTGCTGATTCCGGCTATGGCTCCGAAGAGAATTACCGCTTCATGTCCGAAAACGGCATGGAAGCCTACGTAAAGTACAACTATTTCCACATGGAGCAGCGGCCGAGATTCAAACCGGACCCGTTCAAGGCCGAAAACTTCTACTACAATGAAGAACATGACTTCTGCATCTGCCCTATGGGGCAAAGGATGCGGAGGATAGGCACCAGGAATGTGAAAACCGCATCCGGATATGTCAGCGAAAATGCACGGTACAGAGCTGTCAGGTGTGAAGGCTGTCCCCTGCGATGCCGCTGTTTTAAAGCAAAAGGAAACAGGACGATAGAACTGAATCATAGGCTTAGACAATACAAGCGGAGAGCCAAAGAACTGCTCTGCTCTGAGAAAGGACTGAAACACAGAGGGCAGAGATGCATAGAACCGGAAGCCGTGTTCGGACAAATTAAAAACAATATGAACTACAAACGTTTCCGACATTTTGGAAAGGACAAGGTCTTCATGGACTTTGCCTTCCTAGCCATTGCCTTCAATATAAAAAAGATGTGTGCAAAACTGACAAAAAAGGGTATGAACTGGCTGATTAGACTGTTTTATGAGCTTACAACTGCTGTTTTTAGATGCTGGGAACACATAAATCAAAGAAATCTTC
>NZ_JAVHZY010000062.1:0-1421 GCF_031119655.1 Phocaeicola sp. GP0067 | reverse complement strand
TTGGGTCAATGTAAAAAGCTGAGGGGTAAATTTATAAATTGTTATCTTTGTTTCCAAATTCATAGCTTATGGAGTTAAACGGTTATCGCCTTCTTCTTCCTGAAGGCACTTTAGATTACTTTGATCTTGTTGATGTGAAGGAAAGCGTAAATGAAGTTGTGATCTATCTTGAGGAGAAAAATATCGTTCCTGAGAAGTATACAGATCAGGATACTGAGAGTAAAGGCTTTTATGATCCTGTTATTGTTCAGGATTTTCCTCTTCGTGGCAAGAAGGTCTTCCTTAATATTCGTCGTCGTCGCTGGCTCTTAAAGAAGCATAATGAGTATATCTCTCGTAACTGGCGTATGGTGGCTGAAGGTACTCGTATGACGCAGGATTTTGCGTCTTTTTTAAAAGAACTATATTGATAGCTATCCGATCAGTTGCAAGCTCTTAGGTGTTTTATCTGGAGTTGACGGGGATTTATTGGAGCGTCAATACCGTAACCATCTAAGTGGTTATCTCCATTGGGACCAACTTGTTCATGCAGAGAGTTGGCTACTATTCGAAAAGAATATCGGTGCTTGTATCTGTATTGATGAGGTAGCCCTCTCGCGTGGGGAACTCTATACTGTCCTGACCAATAAAGAAGCTCACGGTGGTAAAGGTAGTATGATTGCCATCATTAAAGGTACGGACGTTCATACGGTCACTTCTGTCCTGCTTAAGCTATCCCGTCGCCGCCGTTACCAAGTGCGCGAGATTACTTTGGATATGGCTCCTAACATGGAGCAGATTGCACGCATCTGCTTTCCTGCGGCCAAACGTGTTACCGATCGCTTTCACGTACAGAAGGTAGCTTATGAAGCGGTGCAGGAGATGCGGGTAAAAGCTCGCTGGGAGGCTTTGGATGAAGAGTCCACTCAGATTGCTTATGCAAAGGCCTGTGGAAAGATGTATCATGCACCTGTTTTCGCTAATGGAGATACAAGAAAGCAGTTGTTAGCGAGAAGTATTTATCTGCTTTACAAGAAGGAATCCTTATGGACTCAGTCTCAAAGAATACGGGCTGAAATTCTTTTCAAGGAATATCCCGATATAAAGAAAGGATATTATCTGTCTATGCGGTTAGGCTTAATCTATCATCAGTGTAAGTTTAAGGATATTGCTTTGACAAGGCTGGCAAGGGGGTATGATGAAGTAGATAAATCAGGGTTCCTCACCTTTGGAAGGGTCGCACGTTCTATACAAACACATTATCTGGATATAATCAATTTTTTTGAAAGGAGGGCAACCAATGCCGAAGCTGAGTCATTCAATGCTAAAATCAAAGCATTTAGAGCACAGTTCAGAGGAGTAAGAGATAGAGCTTTTTTCTTATATAGACTTGCTAAATTATATGCTTAAATATAAAATCCCTCAGATTGTTACGTTGACCC
>NZ_JAVHZY010000061.1:0-1519 GCF_031119655.1 Phocaeicola sp. GP0067 | reverse complement strand
TATGCCTATATGAACAACATCTACTCCTGCCGGAAAATCGAAAAGCTCCTTCACCGTGACATCCATTATATCTGGCTTGCCGGATATGAGAAACCGGATTTCATCACCATCAACCGTTTCCGCAACCGGGTGAAGAATGAAATCAACGAGGTGTTTACCCAAACCGTACTCCTTCTCTCTTCCAAAGGCTTCATCAGCTTGAATGTGGAATACATTGACGGGACAAAGATTGAGTCCAAAGCCAATAAGTATACTTTCGTCTGGCGGAAAACGGTTGAGCGGAACCGTGAACGCCTGATGAAGAAGATACATATCCTGCTAGGGCAGATAGACAATGTCATCGCCCAGGAGAACTCATCGGAAAGCAATGAGGAGATTGAGTTCACTCCGGTCATGCTGACTGAAATGGCGGGAGAATTGCGTCAAGCACTCGAACAGGTTCCTGAACCCTCCACGAAAGAGGAAAAGACTGCGTTGAAAAAGAAACGCAAACAGCTGAAGGAGTTGGAAGAGCACAGGGACAAGCTACAGGAATACGACAACCGTCTGGACACGCTGCAGGACAGGAATTCCTATTCCAAAACGGACAATGACGCTACTTTCATGAGAATGAAGGAGGATGCCATGCGTAACGGCCAGACAAAGCCCGGTTACAACCTCCAGATCGGCACCGGGAACCAGTTCATTACCGACTTTGCACTCTTCCCGAACCCTACGGATACACTGACCCTGATACCTTTCCTGCAATCCTTCTCAAGCAGATATGACAGGCTGGCCCATACGGTGGTTGCCGATTCCGGCTACGGTTCTGAGGAGAATTACCGCTTCATGTCAGAAAACGGTATGGAAGCCTACGTCAAGTACAACTACTTCCACATGGAACAGCGGCCGAGATTCAAACCGGACCCGTTCAAGGCGGAAAACTTCTACTACAATGAAGAACAAGACTTTTGTATCTGCCCCATGGGACAGAAGATGCAAAGGATAGGGACTAGACATGTGAAAACAGCATCCGGATATGTCAGCGAAAATGCCAGGTACAGAGCCATCAGATGTGAAGGCTGTCCGCTAAGATGCCGATGTTTTAAAGCAAAGGGGAACAGAACGATAGAGTTGAATCACAGACTCAGAAAATACAAGCAAAAAGCCAAAGAGTTGCTCTGCTCAGAGGAAGGGCTGAAACACAGAGGACAGAGATGCATAGAACCGGAAGCCGTGTTCGGACAAATGAAAAACAATATGAATTACAAACGTTTCCGCCATTTTGGAAAGGATAAGGTCTTCATGGACTTTGCCTTCTTTGCCATTGCCTTCAATATAAAAAAGATGTGTGCAAAAATGACTAAAGAAGGTATGGATTGGCTGATTAGACCGTTTTATGAGCTTACAGTTGTTCTATTTAGATGTTGAGAACGCATAAATCAAAGAAATCCTCAAAATATCGCAGCTTAAAAAAATGAGTCGATTTTTATAGTCAATGAAAAAAAAGAAGGCGCATCGTGTATTACGACACACCTTC
>NZ_JAVHZY010000060.1:0-1685 GCF_031119655.1 Phocaeicola sp. GP0067 | reverse complement strand
AGGGATATTCAGTAAATGTCTCTAAAAAATAAGATGGCATATGAAGATGATAGGGCATGACCATTTCATATGCCATTCTTATTGTCATTTTTCCGTGCTTTCTCACATACTTCTATCCGACAGGACATGACGTTCCGGAAGAAGTCTGATGACCTCTTCTGATTCTGTGAGTAAAATCATATCATGCTGCTTTAGCTGTTTTGTTTCTGATTTTTTCTATCATCAGTATGGCATTTGCCGTATGTATTCCAAAGAAAATCCACAGTATTTCCGTCTTCCTGTTTCTGGCCTTTATCCTTGAGAGCGAGTAATGTTGCTTTTGAGTGCCGAAGCTTCCTTCAAGCCGTGTTGCCCTTTCTTTTGAGAGTTCGCTTCTAAGCACCTTCCTCAAAGGCTCATCTTTGGCCGCCCTTCCCTTGCGCACAAAGGATGTGGATATCCCATATTTTGTACAGAATTTTCTGTTGGCATTATTGGCATATATGGAATCGGCAGCCACACATCTTACCCTTACATTCATAAGCTTCTGCTGCATACGGATACAGTCCTTCAAGCGTATACCCTCATTGAATGCCTTGAACGAGAGGTGTTCGATGAACGATATGCCGTCTATCTGTATATTATTGACCTTTGCACCGAACTCGACGGACTTGGTTTCCTTGCCTCTGACGATGGGACGTACATAATGACGGTCAATGCTGACGATGCGGTCACTGACTTTCCGCCCTTCAAACATTTCCTTTTCTTGTACAAGCACCTTTCTGATGATGGAAAGACGCTTATGATAATCCTGGGTATATCGGAGTAAAGCACCGTACTCGCTATGGATCCCATCCCTTTGACTGAGGAGCTTTTCAAGAAGCTTGATCATACGGCGCTTAAGCATTCTTGTCCTTGAAGCTCTCCTCTTTCTTTTCTTGCAGTAGGACAGATAGGATTCCGCCACATTCCTGTATTTGTTGCGCGGACGCCTTATGCCCAGCTCCCTGCAATGCCGGCATATATGCCTGTAGAGCCATTCGAGGCTTTCCCAAAGGAGTTTCATGTCCGTAGGAAAACGCATGTGGCTTTCATAGCATGTGGCATCGGTCATGCATACGTGAAGGTTATCAAGATAAGGTTTCCAGTGTGAAGCCAGGAGCTCCTGGAAAGAATCAATGTCAAGGCGGGATGCTATCTCATTACGGATGGCACTGACTATCTTGAAGTTGGTTATGGGAAGGGACGGGGGAATCATAATTCCACAGAAAATCTGGTAGTGTATGTTCCCGTTCAGATGTTCCACCAGTTGCCTGTCGGAGAATCCGGTGTATGCCTTCAGGACCATAAGGGCGATCTTTGCGGAAGGACTGAATCTGTTCCTGCGTCCCAGGCGCCGGTCCGACAGGCCGGCGGCTTTTGCCATACATTCAAACGGAAAGACCGAATGAAGCTTGCCAAGCTCACTCTCATTAAAACTCTTGCGGTATTTTTCCAGAATATCAAATTCTGTAAAACCCAAAGTAGGGTGAATTTCTGAAATATTCACTATCTTTGCCATATCTTATTAGTTTGGATATTTCCCCCGTTTTGGCCGTCAAACCTTATTTTCGGGGGAATACCTAAAGATACAAAAAAGCCAACTAATTCGCAATACTTTGTGTATGAATTAGTTGGCTGATTTTGTAATATTTAATGAATGTCCC